>NZ_BDLR01000015.1:30752-70829 GCF_002049395.1 Carboxydocella sp. JDF658
TATCGGGAGCATGATGTGATTGGGGCCCGGGAAAATGGTATTAAAGTCATTGCAGTTACATACGGTTATGGTAGTGTGGCAGAGCTGACAGCGGCTAGGCCTGACTTTCTGGCTGCTTCGGTGACGGAGTTACGCCAGTTGCTGCTGTGATTGGCCTCTCGCCGGAGAGTGTGATATACTTGGTATGAGAAAGGGTGTGAGAGGAAGTGTGGCAAACGTTTACTAACTGGGTTATGGAGGAAGTGGCCCGTTATGGCTATCTGGCAGTATTCATTGGAATGGTGCTGGAGAGTGCCTGTATACCCATACCCAGTGAGATTATCATGCCCTTTGGGGGCTTACTGGCGGCCCGGGGACAACTCAACTTCTGGTGGGTAGGGCTACTGGGGGCACTGGCCAATGTGGTTGGCTCCTGGCTGGCCTATCTGGCAGGACGTTTTGGGGGCCGTGCGTTTATCGAGAAATACGGCAAATATCTGCTGATTTCCCGCCATCATTTGCAACTGGCTGATCGCTGGTTTGAGGAAAAAGGAGAAATAACGGTGTTTGTTACCCGTTTATTGCCTGGTATTCGGACTTTTATTTCATTGCCGGCAGGGATAGCCAGGATGGATTTTCTGCGCTTTACTCTTTATTCTCTGCTAGGAGTTTTGCCCTGGTCCTATTTTTTAGCTTATCTGGGCTATCTGCTGGGAGAAAACTGGGATAAGCTGACAGCTTATCTTCATACCGCCAATTATTTCCTTTTAGGTACAGCCCTGCTGGTAATAGCGCTCTTGTATTTATGGCAGAAAAAACAACGGCGGAGGTAGCAAAATGGAGCTTTCCCGACGGCTTACGGCCATTGCCAGAATGGTACCGGCTGGGTCGGTTCCGGCCGACATCGGTACCGATCATGCCTATTTACCCATCGCGCTGGTGGCAGCGGATCATTGCCCCCGGGCAATAGCCGGTGATGTACACCGGGGACCATATCAACTGGCAATGGAGAGAGTGATTAAGGCTGGCTTACAGGACCGTATCTCTGTGCGTTTGGGCGATGGTTTAACCATTCTCCGTCCGGGTGAAGCAGATGGGATTATTATCGCTGGCATGGGCGGCCAGACGATGATTCAGATTTTGACTGCCGGTGCGATGGTGCGGGAAGCCTGTAGTTACCTGATTTTGCAGCCGATGACGGATATACCCCTGGTACGGGAACAACTGGCAGCCTGGGGCTGGTTTGTTCTGGATGAAGAGTTGTTGCAGGAAGAGGGCAAGTTTTATCAAATTATTAAATATGGTCACCAGGAGAAACACTGGCCGCAGCCCTTTTCATCCCAGATTACCAGAGTCTTTGGGCCGGCGCTCTTGGCCCGCAAACATCCCCTTTTACTCCCTTATCTGGAGAAGCTGAAAAATGAGACCCGCAAGGTACTGACTGCCCTGGGACAAACTCACAATCCAAAGGTGCTGGCCAGAAGCAGGGAAATGGAAAAATTCCTCGAACAATTGGGGGAGGTGGAAGCATGGCTAAAATCGGGCAAATCATCAGCTGGATAGAAGAACTGGCTCCCCGCAAATTGGCGGCGGAATGGGATAATGTGGGCTTAATGTTAGGGGATCCAGGGGCTGAAACAGATAAAGTGCTGGTAGCCCTTGATTGCACACCGGCCGTAGCAGAAGAGGCTATTGAGCAAGGAGCCGGGTTACTGGTAACCCATCATCCCTTGATTTTCAGACCTTTGAAAAATCTTCGCTTTGATACGGCGGCTGGCCGGTTGCTGGCTCGTTTGATTCAAAATAACATTGCTGTTTATAGTGCCCATACCAACCTGGATAGTGCTGAAAAGGGGATAAATGCCACTTTGGCCCGGGCCCTGAACTTGCAGGATATTCAGGTGCTGGAACCCGGCTGGAGGGAAGAGTATATTAAAATTGTGGTGTTTGTACCGGCTGGCCATGAGGAAGCAGTGCGGCTGGCGATGGCAGAAGCCGGAGCTGGTCATATCGGCAACTATTCCCATTGCACTTTTCAAACCCAGGGTACCGGAACTTTTTTACCATTAACTGGCACAAATCCTTATCTGGGACAGGTAGGGCAACTGGAACGGGCAGAGGAATACCGGCTGGAAACCATTTGTCCCAAAAGCAAACTGAAACGGGTTTTGCAGGCCATGCTGAAGGTTCATCCCTATGAGGAAGTGGCCTATGATCTTTATCCTCTCCTCAATGAGGGCCCGGCTCTGGGACTGGGGCGAATTGGACTTTTATCCCAGCCCCTGACCCTGGCTCAGCTGGCAGCCAGAATCAAGGAAATTGTGTCGGTTGCCCGCCTGCGGTTAGGTGGTAGTCCAGAGCAAACCGTGAAAAAAGTCGCCCTCTGCAGCGGCTCAGGGGCTTCCCTGGCAGCCCGGGCAAAAATGCAGGGAGCTGATGTTTTACTCACTGGAGATGTCAAGTACCATGAGGCTCAGGACATGCTGCAGATGGGGTTGAGTTTTATCGATGCCGGGCATTTTGCCACTGAAGCCTTCTATCTACCCTGCTGGGTACGGGAATTACAGCAGAAGGCCGCCGGCGCCGGGGCGATTGTAGAAATCATTCAGTCCACCAGGGAAAAGGAACCCTGGCAGGAAATATAGGAGGCTTGGTCATGAAGGCAATTCTGTTTACCGATGGTGGCTCCCGGGGCAATCCCGGTCCAGCGGGTTGCGGCTGGGTACTGCTAAACCCGGAGGGAGAGGTGCTGACCGAAGGCTGTCATTTTCTCGGGCTGGCAACCAATAATATAGCTGAATATACGGCTTTGATCAAGGGACTGGCAGCAGCTCAGGCCCTGGGGGTGACTGAGCTGGTGGTGAAGGCTGATAGTGAACTGATGATTCGTCAGTTGAAAGGAATCTATAAGGTTAAAAATGAGGGTTTAAAACCTCTCTTTGCCCGGGTTAAGGAGCTGGCCCGAAATTTTCGCCAGGTCACTTACCAGCACATACCGAGAGAACAGAACCAGCGGGCCGATGCTCTGGCCAACCAGGCCATGGACAGGCAGGCGAGTTTTGAAGCTTGAGAAACCAGAGAAACCGGGGGAGGAAAACCAATGGCACAAGCGGAATTAAAACAGGGGCTGGCAACAACTATCACAGTTGCT
Organism: Carboxydocella sp. JDF658; assembly: GCF_002049395.1. Lineage (NCBI taxonomy): Bacteria > Bacillati > Bacillota > Clostridia > Eubacteriales > Clostridiales Family XVI. Incertae Sedis > Carboxydocella > Carboxydocella sp. JDF658. The sequence continues at coordinate 33,883 of NZ_BDLR01000015.1, forward strand.
GATTATCTAAAACAACAGCATATTATCCCTCGTTCCCCTATTGTAGCAGCCAAAGTCAATAATTTACTAAAACCCCTGACAGCGGAAATTGACCCGGAGCAGGATAAAATCGAATTCGTAGATTTAACTTCTGATGAAGGTTTGCGCATTTACCGCCGCAGTCTTTATTTTTTGTTAACCATTGCTGCCAAACAGTTATTTCCCGAGTGCCAGATCAGCATCGAACATTCCCTGGGTGCCGGGGTCTATTGTGAATTCCGGCCCGCCTGCCCCCTTGACCTCGAAGATGCAGCGCTGGCTCTGGAAAAAAGAATGCGGGAACTGGTCGCTGCCGACTTGCCTTTTACCACCTGGAAAGGCAGTAAAAAAGACGCTTATCAGATTTTATTACAGCAGGGGCACACTGATAAAGCCCGGATTTTACGGAATCGTGTTAGAGGTGAGGTGGAATTAGCCAGGTTTGGAGAGATCTATGATTATTTTACCGGTTTTCTGGTGCCCAGCACCGGCTATTTAACCGTTTTTGGCCTCAGACCCTATCTGGAGGGGTTTGTCTTACAGTTACCTGATAAACAAAACCCCTTCCAGGTGGTGCCCTTTTACGAACAGAAAAAACTGGCTCTGGTTTATGATGAAAGCAAAGACTGGATTCGCAACCTGGACTTACATAATGTGGAAGATATCAATAAAATCATTGGTTCCGGGCAGTTTGCCGACCTCGTTCTGGTGGCAGAAGCCAGACATGAAAAGAAAATCAGCGAAATTGCGGAGGCTATTAGTGCCTGCTGTGAACAGGCCCAGCTGGTACTGGTGGCCGGGCCCTCTTCTTCAGGCAAGACCACCTTTACCCAGCGCCTGCGTATTCAGTTGCTGGCCAGTGGCATCAAACCCCTGGCCATCTCCCTGGATGATTATTTTGTCAATAGAGAAGATACACCGAAGGACGAAAATGGAAATTATGATTTCGAGAGCATAGATGCCCTGGATTTGCCCCTCTTTAATCAGCATCTGGTCCAGCCGCTGGCTGGTGAGGAAGTGGAAATTCCCAGATTCAATTTTGTTACAGGCCGCAGAGAGTGGACCGGGAACAAACTGCAGCTAAAACCCCGTCAGGTTCTAATCATCGAAGGTATTCATGGTTTGAATGAGCGGCTGACGGCTCAGGTGCCATTCTCTCAGAAAATTAAGATCTATGTGAGTGCTTTAACCCATGTCAATATTGACAAAACCAATCAAATCCATTCCTCGGATATCCGCTTGCTGCGCCGCATTTGCCGCGATGCCCAGTTCCGGGGTAATTCGGCTGCCAGCACCATTGCCATGTGGCCAGCGGTACGGCGGGGGGAAGAGCGCAATATTTTCCCTTTTCAGGAAGAAGCAGATTTCGTTTTCAATTCCGGTCTGGTGTATGAGCTGGCAGTGCTGAAAAATCTGGCTGAACCTCTTTTGCAGCAAATCACTCCTGATCAGGCTGAATACAGTGAGGCAGTACGTTTGCTGGAACTGTTACGTTATTTCCTGGCAGCACCGACAGATGTGGTCCCAAACAATAGTGTTTTGCGGGAATTTATCGGTGGATGCTGTTTTTACCATTAATGGTTAAAAGTTTTTCTTGTTAAAGAACATCGTTCATGGTATTATTCTTATGCGAGTAAACCGGATGGTCGCGGGAATCAAGGCCGAAAGGCGGATTCCTGAGGAAAGTCCGAGCTCCATAGGGCAGAGTGCCGGATAACGTCCGGTGGAGGCGACTCCAAGGATAGTGCCACAGAAACAAACCGCCTGGCTTACGAGAGGCCGGAGTCCTCGAGGCCGGAGCCCATGAGCCAGGTAAGGGTGGAAAGGTGAGGTAAGAGCTCACCAGCGGTTAGGTGACTAACCGGCTCGGTAAACCCCACTCGGAGCAAGACCGAATAGGGGAGCGTGAAGGCTGGCCCGGCCTGCTCCCGGGTAGGTTGCTAGAGGCGGCTGGCAACAGTCGTCCCAGATAGATGACCATCCTCGACAGAACTCGGCTTACAGGTTTACTCGCAATCTATAAATGAAACTTAGAGACCAATCCGGAGTGGATCGGTCTCTTGTTTTTTATAATGACTTGCATATTTTGAGAAGATTATATATACTACTATTAGTACCAGGTAATAAGAGAAGGTGCTTATTGATGGAAAGACCTTTGAAAAAAGATGAACGTCAGCAGTTACTGGCAGAACATATTCGGCATTCACCCTTCAGCACTGATGAGGAACTGGCCCAGCTCTTTGGGGTGTCGGTTCAGACCATCCGCCTGGATCGGCTGGAACTGGGTATCCCGGAAGTAAGGGAACGCATGAAACAACTGGCAGAAGGACAATGGAGCAAACTCAAGGCGCTGGCAGACACGGATCTAGTCGGGGAGCTAATCGAGCTGGAACTGGGTAAAAAGGGACTATCCCTCCTGACTATTGAGAGCAACATGGTTTTCAGCCGTACCGGGATTGCCCGGGGCCATCTGCTCTTCGCCCAGGCTAACTCCCTGGCCGTAGCGCTGGTGGATGCGCCGCTGGCTCTAACCGGGACTGTCCGGGTTTCTTTCCTGCGCCCTGTCCGGCTGGGCGAGCGGGTTATCGCCCGGGCCGAAGTAGTAAAAATCAAGCAAAACCGCTATTATATTCAGGTAACATCTTCGGTTAAAGGCCAGGATGTTTTAAAAGGCCTGTTTGTGGTATTTGCCCTGGAGGAGGATGCCAATGAAAATCGTAGTTGATGCAATGGGCGGGGATCATGCTCCCCGGGAAATAGTAAAAGGGGCAGTGGCTGCGTGCCGGGAGCTCAATCTGGGTATAATTCTGGTAGGTCCGGCTGAACAGCTGCGGGAGGAAGTAACGGCTGCCGGTGGGGATGGACTGATGATTGAAATTGTGGATGCACCGGAGGTAATCGGGATGGATGAACATCCCGGCCAGGCAGTCCGGAAAAAACGCAATTCCTCACTGGTTGTTGGCGTGAAACTGGTGAAAGAAGGAAAGGGGGCAGCCTTTGTATCTGCCGGTAATACCGGTGCCGCCATGGCTGCTAGTTTGCTGGGCTATGGTCGTATTAAGGGGATTAACCGGCCGGCTATTGCCACAGTCATGCCGACCCTGACGGGCCGCTGTCTGGTGCTGGATGTAGGGGCTAATGCCGAAGTAGATGCCAGTAATCTGTTGCAGTTTGCCTGGATGGGCAGTATATATGCAGAAAAAATCCTGGCTATCCCTAATCCCAGAGTGGGTTTGTTGAATATCGGGGAGGAAGAGAGCAAAGGGACTCCGGTAGTGCAGGAAGCCTACCAGTTACTGAAACAGCAGTCAGGACTAAATTTTATAGGCAATGTGGAAGGGCGCGACCTGCCCATGGGAGTGGCTGATGTCGTTGTCTGTGATGGTTTTACCGGTAACGTAGTATTGAAACTAGCAGAGGGATTAGCCAGAGCTTTGCTGGGTATGATTAAAGAAGCAGCTGCGCAGTCCATCCTGGCCCAGGTGGGTGGATTACTGATGAAGCCAGCTTTTACTGCCCTGAAGGAAAAAATGGATTACCGGGAATATGGTGGTGCCCCATTACTGGGATTACAGGGAATAACTATCATCAGTCACGGCAGTTCTGATGCCCGGGCGATTAAAAATGCTATCAAAGTAGCAGCGCGTTGTGTTGAGCAACAAGTAACAGAAATTATTAGCCGTTTAGGAGATGAGTACGATGAGGGAAAATAAACTGAGAGCTACCATTGCCGGCATCGGTGCTGCTGTGCCGGAACAGATCTTGACCAATTTCGATCTGGAGAAAATGGTGGATACTAATGATGAATGGATTCAGACCCGAACCGGGATAAAGGAACGGCGGATTGCCCCTGAGCAGATGGCCACTTCCCATCTGGCCATCGAGGCAGCCCGGGAGGCCCTGGCCCAGGCCCGGCTTTCCCCGGATGAACTGGACCTTATTCTGGTGGCCACTGTGACCCCTGACTATCCCTTTCCAGCTACAGCTTGTTTGGTGCAAGCTGCCCTGGGGGCCAGCCGTGCAGCAGCCATGGACTTATCGGCGGGATGTACCGGCTTTATCTACGCTTTAACGGTAGGAGCCCAGTTTATTGAGACCGGTCTTTACCGGAATGTGCTGGTGATTGGTGCAGAAGTACTGTCCCGGATCATAGACTGGACTGACCGCAATACCTGTGTGTTGTTTGGTGATGGGGCCGGAGCGGCAGTGCTGACCCCTGCACAGCCCGGTTATGGGTTCTTATCCTTCGAACTGGGGGCTGATGGCGGCGGGGCTGAATTGCTGTATATGCCGGCAGGCGGAAGCCGCCAGCCCATTACTCCGGAGGTACTGGCTCAGCGACTCAACAAGATTTATATGAATGGCCGGGAAGTTTTTAAATTTGCAGTGCGCATTATGGGAGATGCAGCAGATGCGGCTATTCGCAAAGCAGGCCTAACTTATGCCGATATAGATTATTTTATACCCCATCAGGCCAATATCCGCATTATTGAAGCTGCTGCTAAACGCCTGGAATTACCTATGGAAAAAGTTCATGTTAATGTTGATCGTTATGGTAACACATCAGCAGCTTCCATTGGCCTGGCACTGCAAGAGGCGGTAGCAGCAGGGAAAATTTCTTCAGGCGACTATGTGGTTCTGGTCGGTTTTGGCGCTGGACTGACCTGGGGAGCGATCACCCTGCGCTGGGGTTAAAACGGGAGAGGAGGGAAAAGAATGTTGTTCAAAACTCCCTTATGTGATTTACTGGGAATTGAATATCCCATTTTCCAGGGAGGTATGGCCTGGGTGGCTACTGCCGAACTGGCAGCCGCTGTTTCCGAAGCCGGTGGACTGGGAATTATCGGCTCCGGCCATGCTCCGGCGGAGTGGGTTCAGGACCAGATTCGCCAGGTTAAAGAAAGAACCAGTAAACCTTTTGGTGTCAATGTGATGCTCATGTCCCCTCATGTCAAAGAGGTGATGGAGGTTATTGTCCGGGAAAAAGTGGCAGTGGTGACTACCGGAGCGGGAAATCCCGGGGTTTACATGCCAGCTCTGAGAGAAGCCGGGATCAGAGTAATTCCGGTGGTGGCCTCAGTGGCCCTGGCCCAGCGCCTGGAACGCCAGGGGGTGGATGCCATCATCGCCGAAGGTACGGAGTCCGGCGGACATGTGGGAGAATTGACGACCATGGCTCTGGTACCCCAGGTGGTAGATGCAGTCAGGGTACCGGTAATAGCTGCTGGCGGTATTGCTGATGGACGGCAATTTCTGGCGGCTCTGGCCTTAGGAGCTGTCGGGGTACAAATGGGAACCAGATTTATGTGTGCCAGTGAATGTACCATCCATCCCGCAGTTAAAGAACAAATCCTTAAGGCTAAAGACCGGGATACAGTAGTTACCGGGCGTAGCACCGGGCATCCGGTCCGGGTAATCAAGAATAAGCTGGCTCGTCAGTTTGAGGAAATGGAAAAGCGCTGCGCCCCGCCGGAAGAGATTGAAAAACTGGGAGTAGGCAAAATGCGGGCGGCCATGATTGACGGAGATGTGGAATATGGCTCCCTGATGGCCGGGCAAGTAGCAGCGATGGTCAAGAAAATTCAACCTGCTGCTGAAATCATCCGGGAGATTGTGCAGGAAGCTGAAGCTGTCCACAGCCGGCTGAGGGGGTTGGGAGGATGAAACTAGCTTTTGTCTTCCCGGGCCAGGGTTCCCAGTATGTAGGAATGGGCAAAAACCTGGCTGAGACTTATCCGGAAGCAGCAGCTGTCTTTCAGGAAGCTGATGCAGTCCTGGGCTTTAAGCTTTCCGAACTCTGCTTTAACGGTCCGGAAACGGAACTGGTAAGAACAGCCAACACCCAGCCGGCTTTGCTCACAGTCAGTGTAGCAGCATTAAGGGTACTGGCCAAGGCAGGGATTCAACCAGCAATGGTAGCTGGACACAGTCTGGGAGAATATTCAGCTCTAGTAGCAGCAGAAGTGCTGTCCTTTGCTGATGCTCTACGGCTGGTGCGGCGGCGCGGGGAACTGATGCAGGAAGCAGCACCTCCGGGAACCGCCGGAATGGCAGCGATCCTGGGCCTGGAGAGGGAACAGGTAGTAGCTGTCTGCCGGGAAGCTGAAACCCTGGGAGTAGTTGAACCTGCTAACTTCAATTGCCCCGGGCAGATTGTCATTGCCGGGGAAAAGGCGGCTCTAGAAAAGGCTATGGAGCTGGCCAAAGCCAGAGGGGCTAAACGGGTGGTGACTTTAAATGTCAGCGGACCTTTTCACTCCAGCCTGATGTTACCGGCTGCCAGGGGCCTGGCTCCTGCTCTGGATGAGGTAGAGTTTTATCCACCGCAGGTGCCGGTAGTGGTCAACGTTTCCGGGCGGATCTTGACAGAACCCAAAATGCTGAAACAATCCTTATTGTTACAGGTGCAAAAATCCGTACTCTGGGAAGATTGCATCCAGACCATGGTGGCAGCTGGAGTGGATACATTCGTTGAGGTAGGAGCTGGAAAAGTTTTAAGCGGATTGATTAAGAAAATAAATAAAGGGGTCAGGGTGTTTGCCGTGGAAGATGCAGAATCTTTCCAGCGCACCCTTGCAGAGTTGCGGGAGGTTGGATAAAATGGTGCTGGAAAACAAAGTTGCCCTGGTAACCGGTGCCTCCCGGGGCATTGGGCGCGCCATTGCTCTGGCTTTTGCCCAGGCCGGAGCTGATGTGGTGGTGAATTATTCCGGTAGTGCAGATGCTGCGCAAGCAGTAGTGGATGAAATCAAGGCCATGGGCCGTCGGGCCCGGGCGGTACAGGCCGATGTCTCCCAGCCTGAACAGGTAGAAAACATGGTGAACCAGGTGCTTTCAGATTTTGGACGCATCGATATCCTGGTCAATAATGCCGGGATAACCAGAGATGGTCTGCTTTTGCGGATGAAACGAGAAGACTGGCAGCGGGTAATTGATATCAACCTGACCGGGGTCTTCCTCTGCACCAAGGCGGTTCTAAAGTCGATGATGAAACAGCGTTCTGGCCGTATCATCAATATTACTTCAGTGATCGGCCTGACAGGTAATGCAGGCCAGGCCAATTACGCAGCTGCCAAGGCAGGGATTATCGGCTTTACCAAATCGGTGGCCAGGGAAGTGGGCAGCAGAGGAATTACCTGTAATGCTATTGCTCCTGGGTTTATCCAGACGGATATGACCGGGGTACTGGGGGAAAAGGTCAGGGAAGAGCTGCTGGCTCAGATACCCCTGGAACGGCTGGGTCAACCGGAAGATGTAGCCGCTGTAGCCTTATTCCTGGCTGGACCGGCGGCCAGTTACATCACCGGTCAGGTTATAAATGTAGATGGCGGCATGGTCATGTAGTTGGGGAAGGAGGTGAATGGAAGCGATGGCAAGCGTATTTGACAGAGTAAAGAAAATTATCGTGGAACAGCTGGGTGTCGAAGAAGAGGAAGTAACCATGGAAGCAGCTTTTATCGATGACCTGGGAGCTGACTCTCTGGACATCGTAGAGCTGGTCATGGCCTTTGAAGAGGAATTCGGACTGGAAATTCCTGATGAAGATGCGGAAAAAATCCGCACTGTTGGTGATGCTGTAAACTACATCAATGAGCGCCAGTAGTGGTGCAAGGCGGAAAAGTCCCGTAGCCTGCTGCGGGACTTTTTTAAAAAAAGATTGGAGGCGCAGACAACCGTGAAACTGCCGGAGCTGAAAATTGGACATCTAATCGCCCCTGTGCCCATTGTCCAGGGCGGCATGGCGGTGCGCATATCCACCGCTCCTTTAGCTGCTGCAGTAGCTAATGAAGGCGGAATTGGCCTGATAGCCGGGACAGGTATGAGCATAGAAGAGCTGAAAGCTGAAATACGTAAGGCCCGGGACTTGACCCGGGGCATTATCGGTGTTAATGTGTTATTTGCAGCCAGAGAATTTGCCAGTCTGGTCAAGGCAGCCATAGAGGAAGGAATTGACCTGATAGTTTCTGGTGCAGGCTTTTCCCGGGATATGTTTGCCTGGGGTAAAAGCAGTGGAATACCGATTGTACCCATTGTCTCCTCTGCTCGGCTGGCTGTGATGGCAGAAAAAATGGGTGCAGCTGCTGTGATTGTCGAAGGAAAAGAAGCAGGGGGACATCTGGGAACCGAGCGTTCCATTCGGGAAATCTTACCGGAGGTGAAAAAAGCCGTCCACATTCCGGTGATTGCCGCTGGGGGGATTGTGGATGGAAAAGATATAGTGGAGGCTTTCCGCCTGGGCGCAGATGGGGTGCAAATGGGAACCAGGTTTGCGGCCAGTGTGGAATCCAATGCTTCCGATGAGTTCAAGCAATTATATTTAAAATCCCAGCATGAGGATGTTATTCTGGTCGACAGCCCTGTGGGCTTGCCGGGACGTGGTCTGAAAAGCACTTTTACGCAGAAACTGGCTGCCGAAGGCGGAGCTCCCATCGAAAAATGCGTTAATTGCTTGAAAAAATGTTCTCGCCGTTTTTGCATTATGGCGGCTCTGACCGAGGCTACCAGAGGTGGAGATTTTAGTAAAGCCCTGGTTTTCTCCGGAGAAATGGTGGAAAAAATCAAAGAAATTTTGCCGGTAAAGGAGATTTTCCGCCGGCTGCTGGCTGAAGTGGCGGAAATAAAGGAAGAGGTGAAGACATGAAAAAAAGGGTAGTTATAACAGGACTGGGGATAATTGCCCCCAATGGCCTCGGTAAGGAAGAATTCTGGACCAATATCAAAAATGGCGTCTCCGGCATCAAGGCGGTTACCCGTTTTGACGCATCCGCTTTGCCTACCCGCATTGCTGGACAGGTAGATAATTTTGATCCCCAGCAGTGGATTGATAAAAAAGAGGCACGGCGCATGGATCGCTTCAGCCAGTTTGCTGTTGCAGCCACAGCTATGGCTATACAGGATGCTGGTCTGGACTTAGAACAGGTGGATAAAAAAAGGGTAGGTGTAATTCTGGGCTCCGGGATTGGCGGCATGGAAACATTTGAAGAACAGACCCGGGTCTTGCTGGAAAAGGGACCCAATCGGGTTAGTCCTTTCTTCGTGCCGATGATGATTGCCAATATGGCAGCCGGTCAAATTGCTATCCAGTTTGGTTTTCAGGGGCCCAATATCACTACTGTGACTGCCTGTGCCTCTTCTACCAACTCCGTTGGCGATGCTTTCAAGCTTGTGCAACGGGGCGATGCTGATGTGGTGATTACCGGGGGTACAGAAGCTCCCATTACTCCGCTGGCTTTTGCCGGTTTTTGTGCTATGAAGGCCATGTCCACCCGCAATGAAGAGCCGAGCAAAGCCAGTCGTCCCTTTGATATAGAGCGCGATGGCTTTGTCATGGGCGAAGGAGCTGGGATTCTGGTACTGGAGACTCTAGAACATGCTCTGGCCCGTGGAGCCCGGATTTATGCTGAAGTGGTCGGGTATGGTTGTACCTGTGATGCCAGTCATATTACCGCTCCAGACCCGGAAGGGGCTGGAGCAGCAGCGGCTATGGCCCAGGCGCTGCTGGATGCGGGCTTACGACCGGAGGAGATCAATTATATCAATGCCCATGGCACTTCCACGCCTCTAAATGATAAATGCGAGACCATAGCGATTAAGCAAGTTTTTGCCGAACATGCCTATCGGCTGGCGGTCAGTTCCACTAAATCCATGACTGGCCATTTGCTGGGTGCAGCCGGGGGAATCGAGGCAGCTATCTGCGCTCTGGCTATTGCCGAAGATTTTGTACCACCCACCATTAATCTGGAAAAGCCTGATCCGGAATGTGACCTGGACTATGTACCCAATCAGGGACGGCAAATGCCGGTGGAAGCGGCTCTCTCCAATTCCCTCGGGTTTGGTGGGCACAATGCGACTATTATTCTAAAGAAGTTCCGGGGGTAGAAACAATGCAGGGAGATCCACGCGCTCTTGCGGCTCTGGTAGAACAACTGGGCTTTACCTGGAATAAACCTGAATTGCTGACCATTGCCTTAACCCATACTTCCTATGCCAATGAACGCAAGCAGAGACAGGAACACAACCAGCGGCTGGAGTTTCTGGGAGATGCGGTGCTGGAACTGGTGGTCAGCGATTACCTGTATAATACCTATCCTGATTACCCGGAAGGGGTACTGACCAAAATCCGGGCTGCTTCGGTCTGTGAGCCTTCTCTGGCCGCTGTGGCCCGGCGCTTGAATCTGGGACAGTGCCTGGCAATGGGTAAGGGAGAAGAAAAGAGTGGAGGCAGGGAAAGGCCTGCCGCTCTGGCCGACGCCTTTGAAGCTTTGACCGGTGCGATCTATCTTGATCAAGGCTTTACACGGGCCCGGGCCTTCGTATTGCAGCAGCTGAAGGATACAATAGATCATTATGCAGCCCAGGGTGGACAGCACGGGGACTTTAAGTCCGAGTTGCAGGAATGGATTCAGCAATACACCCAGCAGGAACTGCATTATACTCTGCTAAAGGAAGAAGGACCGGACCATAATAAAGTTTTTACCGCAGGTGTGAGTATCGGCGGGCAAGTTTGGGGCGTGGGCCAGGGTAAGACCAAGAAGGAAGCAGAGCAGGAAGCAGCCCATGAAGCCCTGATTAAGCTGCGGGATCAGGGTGCCTGGAAAGGATTGAAGAAATAAATGGCGAAACAACATATTTTACCCCTGTTTATTCCGCAGCTGGGCTGTGGACAGGCTTGCAGTTTTTGTAACCAGCACACTATAACTGGCCGGGTCAAACCTCTTTTACCAGAGGATTTGCCCGGCCTTTTACCCGCTGGACCGGAACCGGTGGAACTGGCTCTATATGGTGGCAGTTTCACTGCCCTGCCTTTAAAAGTGCAGGTGGCCTGGTTGGAGAGCCTTCAGCCCTGGCGGCAGCGGGGCAAAATCAGCACTATCCGCCTCTCCACCCGGCCGGATGCCATTAACCTTGAGCAAATGCTATGGCTGAAGAGCTACGGGGTCACCACGGTGGAGCTGGGAGTGCAGTCTCTGGATGACCAGGTGCTGGCCCGGGCAGGCAGGAGATACAGGACAGCCGATGTTATTACAGCCATTCTCGCCGGGCATGTTGCTGGTTTAAAAATCGGTATCCAGCTTTTGCCGGGGCTGCCGGGAGAGACACCCCAAACTGCAGTGGCAGGAGCCAGACGACTGGCAGCGGTAGCTCCTGACCTGGTCAGAATTTATCCTCTGGTAGTGCTGGCCGGGACGCCGCTGGCCCGGGAGCTGGAGGCCAGCACCTTTCAGCCCTGGGATTTTGCCCTGGCGGTGGATACAGCGGCCAGGTTGAAAATTATTTTTCAATCCCGGGGCATTCCGGTGATCCGGATAGGGTTACAGCCTGGTCAGGATTTGGTGCCTGGTAGTAGCGTGCTGGCTGGCTGTTATCATCCGGCATTAGGACAAATTGTCGATAGCCGGATTTTCCTCTGGTTGCTGGAAAGCTTGCTTCAGCAGGGAGTAGATCCTAACCAGCCCCTATTTGTCAATCCTCGTGATTTTTCTAACCTGCGGGGTCAGCATGGTGTTAATCTTTGTTACTTAAGCAGGAAATTTAACATAAAACCACGAATTTTAGGAGATGGCTCTTTGCCGCGGGGAACAATTCGGTGGGGAGATAAGTTGATAGACTGGAGTGATGAAGCCCTTGTTGCTAAAGCGCTTGGAGATTCAGGGGTTTAAGTCCTTTGCTGATCGAGTGGAACTAGCTTTTAACAGTGGTTTAACAGTGATTGTTGGTCCCAATGGCAGTGGTAAGAGCAATATAGCTGATGCCATCCGCTGGGTGCTGGGAGAGCAAAGCGTAAAAAACCTGCGCGGCTCTCGCCTGGAAGATGTGATTTTTTCCGGTTCCGTGAAGCGCAAACCGGTGGGTATGGCGGAAGTTTCCCTCACTCTGGATAACAGCAATGGCCGCTTTCCCCTGGAGTTTAATGAAATTACAGTAACCCGGCGGGTCTATCGCAATGGCGAGTCGGAGTTTTTGATCAATAAGACTCCCTGCCGCCTGAAAGACATCCATGAGCTGTTTCTGGATACCGGGCTGGGACGGGATGCCTATTCCATCATCGGTCAAGGCCGGGTGGAAGAAATACTGAATGCCCGGCCGGAAGACCGGAGGTCAATCATCGAGGAAGCTGCCGGGATTGTACGTTATCGCATGCGCAAACTGGAAGCGGAAAAAAAGCTGCAGGAAACTGAGGCTGACCTGGTCAGGGTGGAAGATATTATCAGCGAACTGGAAGGACAGCTGGAACCGCTGGCCCGACAGGCTGAAGTGGCGGAAAAATATCTGGCCTACCAGCGGGAAGAACAGGAGCTGGAAATCGGTTGTCTGGTAAGGCAGGGCCAGCAGGTGAGAGAGAAACTGGCTGAGTTGCAATGCCAGGTTCAGGAATTGGAAACAGCCCGGGAGGAAGCCGCTGCTGCCCTGGCCCGGGTGGAAGCGTCCCGGCAAAAGTTTCAGCGGGAATTAGAACCCCTGGAGGCGGAATTACAGGCTATTCAGGATAAATATACCAACTTGCTTTCGGAAGGAGAACACACCCAGGGGCAGCTCCAGGTCCTTTCTACTCAGAAGCAGGGACGGCAGGAACAAGCTACCCTGTTACGACGTCAGCTGGAAGAAATCGAGACAGAGCTGGCAGACAGTGGTGAAACGGCAGCGGCTGATGCCCTGCTGGTGCAGCAGCTGGAAGGAAAACGTCAGCAATTGCAATCTGAGCTGGCCGCCGTAAATGAGCGGGCAGAGAGTTTGCAAAAAGAATTGGATACCATCAGGCAAGCCCTGGTTAGCCAGAAGGACAGCTCGGCTCAAGCTTTAAATGAGCTGACCAGACTGGAGCAACAGCAAACTGCCGGGGCAATTCGCCTGGCTGGTCTCAGAGAGAAGATTGAGCACTTGCGGAATCAGATACAGGAAATTGATAGAGCTATAACGACCTGGCAGGCCCGGGAAAAACAGAGTCAAAAATGGCAGCAAGAGTTAGAACAAGGAAGGCAAGAACATGAAAGTCGACAGGTTGGCCTTGCGCAGAGCAGGAAAGAGATGGAGGCAGAATTGGCCCAGCTGGAAGAGATTTTTAACCAGAAACAGCAACAATGGCAACTCCTCGCCTCTAAAGCCAGGGTCTTAGCTGATATGCAACAGGATTATGAAGGCTACCAGCGGGCAGTGAGAGAATTGTTATTGCGTCGCCAGAGAGGCGAACCCGCCTGCCAGGAAATCTGCGGAGTAGTGGCTGAGCTGTTACAGGTGCCCCAGGAATACGAAATTGCTGTTGAAGTGGCACTGGGCGGTGCTTTGCAGTATCTGGTAACAGAAACGGATCAGGGAGCCAAGCAAGCCATTGAATATCTGAAGGGCCATAACCTGGGTAGAGCCACTTTCCTGCCCTTAAACACTGTTACCGCTTCCACTTTACGAGAGGAGGAAAAGGCAACCCTGCTCAAACGGCCAGGGGTAATTGGGGTTGCGGCTGACCTGGTGAGTTATGCGGAAAAATACCGGCCGGTGATCAATAATTTATTGGGCCGTATTATTGTCTGCCAGGACCTGGATGCTGCTCTGGGGCTGGCCCGGGCCACCGGTTTTCGCTATCGGATTGTGACACTAGCCGGGGATATGTTAAACCCCGGGGGTTCTTTGACTGGTGGTTCCTATCAGCGTCGCAATGCCAATTTGCTGGGGCGGGCCCGGGAACTGGAGGAAATAAACCAGGCAGCTAAACAGGTCAACGGAGAGCGGGAAGAACTGAGAAAACAGATTGAGAAAATCCGCTCCAGCCTCAGGGAAAATCAGAAGCAAAAGGAGGAACTGGAAACCAGGACGGCAGAGCTAAGGCTCAAACTGGTTGAAGCCCAGCGTGACTGGCAGGAGGCGAGAAGTAGATGCCAGGAGCTGGAAGAGCAGCGAGAGCAGCTGCTTCAGAATCTGGAGAGCTGTCAGCGGGAATATACTCAGGTCGAGCGTGAATTGGATTCTCTAGCCAGAAAGGCAGCTGAACTGGAAACAGTCCGACAGGAGACGGGTAATGCTATCGAAGCTGAAAACATCCGGCTGGCAGAGCAGGAAAAAGCATTGCAGAATCTGATGGCGCGTCAGACTGAGCTGAAGGTGGAATTGGCCCAGGTAGAGCAACAATTAACCGGTCTTAAAACTATAGATGTACGTCAGCGTCTGGAACGGAGACGGCGCCTTCAGCAGCTGGAGCAAATCCAGCGGGATCTAGCCGTACTGGAACAGGAAGGCGAAGCATTAGAACAAAGAAAGAACGAGCTGGCGGAACGATGGGCAAAACTGCAGCAGGAGACGGAAAGGGTAAGAGAAAAACTGCAGGAACTGCGTCAAAAGCGGCAAACCCTGCAAATAGAGGAAAGAAAATTGCTGGGACTGTGGCAGTCCAGCCAGGAGCGGTTGCAAGAACTGGAACGGACTGCCCACCAGCTGGAACTGAAACGTACCCGCCAGGAGGCCGAATGGGAAAATATTACCCAGCGCCTCTGGGATGACTTTGGCATGGTGTTTAACCAGGAACAGGTTATCGCCTATCAAGGTCTTGATTTGAAGCAAGCAATGCGCCGAATCAAAGAATTGAAGGCCCTGATGGCAGAACTGGGACAAGTCAATATCGGTGCGATCGAGGAATACCAGCGCATTCAAGAACGTTATACTTTCCTGCAAAACCAGGCCCAGGACTTGAAAGAAGCCAAGGCTGCCCTGTATGATGTGATTGCCGAAATGGAAGCTATAATGGCTCAGCGTTTTGCCGAAACGTTTGCTCAGGTAGCTGAACATTTTAGCCGGGTATTTACGGAATTATTCGGGGGAGGTCAAGCCCGTTTGCAGTTGACTGATCCTGAGAATTTACTGACTACCGGGGTGGATATAATCGCTCAACCACCGGGCAAAAAAACCCAGCAGCTTTCTCTGCTTTCCGGGGGAGAGAAGGCTCTGACTGCCATCAGCTTGCTCTTTGCTATCCTGGAAGTACGGCCTAGTCCCTTTGTGGTCCTGGATGAAATCGAGGCAGCCCTGGATGAGGCCAATGTTGCCCGTTTTGCTGAATATGTCAAAAACTTTAGTGACCGGGTACAGTTTCTGGCGGTTAGCCACCGCAAAGGGACAATGGAAGCGGCAGACATTCTGTATGGGGTCACTATGGATGATTCCGGCAGCAGTAAAGTTCTGGCCCTGGAAATGACCCGTTGAGCAACCATTCATTAAGCTGAATGGTTGAACTGCAATGAATAAGAAAAATCAAAGATTTTTAAAAAGCAGTCATTTCCACAGGTGAATGGCTGCTTTTTTGGTTTGAATGGTTTCTCAGTGGGGACAAAAAGCGAAGTTGAACGGTCAGAAGAACAATTGGCGGGCAAAGGCCAATTTTTGGTTATTCACCGCCAAACCCATTCGATTTTCTAAAATTGATGCTACAATACCTATAAGAAATATCGAACCAGCAGGGGAGAAGGGGAAGGAGGGTTGTACAAACTTTTCCGGTGAGTGATGAGAGGTAAGCAGGGACCAAAATAAAAAAGAACAGGGGGATGGATCGATGGAGAAACATGAAATTCTGGCTCCCAGTCCGGGGAAGCACAACCTGGAAAATTATGAAGAAGCCTATAAAAATTTTCGCTGGGAAGATGTTGAAAAGGAATTTTCCTGGTATACTACCGGCAAAGTAAACATGGCCTATGAGTGTGTTGACCGCCACTGCGAGACCTGGCGCAAAAATAAAGTGGCTCTTTATTACAGTGATGGGGTACGGGATGAAAAATACACCTTCCAGGACATGAAATTCATGTCCAATAAGGTTGCCAATGTTCTGAAGAAGCTGGGCATTGAAAAAGGAGATCGGGTCTTTATCTTTATGCCGCGCAGTCCGGAACTATATTTTGCTGTACTGGGCATTCTTAAGATCGGCGCCATTTGCGGTCCGCTGTTTGAAGCCTTTATGATGGATGCAGTACGGGACCGGATGCAGGATTGCGATGCGGTTGCCCTCTTCACTACTCCTAAACTGCTGGAACGGGTGGACTTGCCCAATTTGCCAGCATTAAAGCATGTAATCCTGGTTGGTGCCAAAAATGAGGACTTAACCGATCCCCGTTTCCATAGTTTCGAAAAGCTGATGGAAGAGGCTTCCCGGGAATTCGATATTGTCTGGGTAGACCGGGAAGACCCGATGATGATCCACTATACCTCAGGTTCTACCGGCAAGCCCAAAGGGGTATTGCATGTCCATAATGCCATGATTCAGCATTATCAAACAGCCAAGTGGGTACTGGACCTGCAGGAAGAGGATATCTACTGGTGTACCGCTGACCCTGGCTGGGTAACCGGTACTTCCTACGGGATTTTTGGTCCCTGGCTCAATGGCGCTTCCAGTGTGATTCGGGGTGGCCGGTTCAGTCCCGATGACTGGTATGCGACTATCGAAAAATATGGGGTAACTGTCTGGTACAGTGCTCCTACTGCTTTCCGGATGTTGATGGCAGCGGGTGATGAACTGGTCAAGAAATATGACCTGTCCAGTCTGCGTCACATTCTTTCCGTCGGAGAACCTCTTAACCCCGAAGTAGTTCGCTGGGGGATGAAGGTCTTCGGTATCCGCATCCATGATACCTGGTGGATGACTGAAACTGGCGGTCAATTGATCTGTAACTATCCTTGCATGCCCATCAAGCCCGGTTCTATGGGCAGACCTTTCCCGGGAGTCTATGCGGCAATTGTAGATGATCAGGGGAATGAATTGCCTCCCTATCGAATGGGTAACCTGGCCATTCGTAAAGGCTGGCCTTCCATGATGCGGGCCATCTGGAAGAATGAAGAGAAATACAAGGAGTATTTCCGCCTGGAGCCCTGGTATATTTCCGGCGACTCCGCCTACAAAGATGAAGATGGCTATTTCTGGTTCCAGGGCCGGGTTGATGATGTCATCAACACCTCCGGTGAACGGGTTGGTCCCTTTGAGGTTGAGAGCAAACTGGTAGAACATCCGGCTGTGGCAGAAGCAGGGGTTATCGGTAAACCCGATCCGCTGCGGGGTGAAATCATCAAGGCCTTCATCTCCTTACGGGAAGGCTATACCTGGACACCGGAATTGGAAGAAGATATTAAGCAATTTGTTAAAAAAGGTCTGGCAGCTCATGCTGCGCCCAGAGAAATCGAAGTGCGGGATAAACTGCCCAAGACCCGTTCCGGTAAAATCATGCGGCGGGTACTGAAAGCCTGGGAACTGGGCCTGCCCACCGGTGACCTTTCTACAATGGAGGATTAAAAGGCTGATAACCCTCTTGCCCCTTTTTGTCTCCCTCCCCGGAGACTATCTTGGGGCAAGGGGGTTATTTTTCTGGTGTGACCGGGTTCACAGAAAAGATGGGAAGTTTTAGTTAAAATATAAAAAAGTGCTGTGAGGTGGTTGAAATGGCCGGGTTGGTAGATGCTTTGAAAAGTGATCATGCTGTGATTCTGGCGACCCTGAACAAAATTAAGGAAGTGGGCATATCCAGTAAAGAAGGACGGGATAAGCTTCTGGAAGTCAAAAACCTGCTACTGCACCATCTACAGAGAGAAGACAGGGAACTTTATCCCCATCTACGGCGAGCAGCAGAGGTTGATATCTCTTTGCGCCAGACTCTGGAGTTATTCGCCAAAGACATGGATGAGATTTCGCGGCTGGCTATGGAGTTTTTTCAGAAATACGCCCAGGGTGGGGCCGGGATCGAATTTGCGCGGGATTTTGGCCGTTTATATGCGACTTTGGGAGAAAGAATCAGGCGGGAAGAAAACATAATCTATGTTCGCTTTCAGCAATTAGAGAAAAAATAAGGGGGCAAGTGCCCTCTTATTTTTTACTGAATTTGTACTAAAAATAACTTTTGAAATTATCAAAAAATTTGCTTCTTTCAGCAGGAATTGTGATAAAGTTGTCGAATATGTTAATGGCAAAGTGGTCAGGCCAATAGTCCATCAAACAAGATGACAGGTCTGAAAGCCTGATAATAAGCGATTTTTAAGCCGGGGGTGAAATGAAGGGGGAAAAAGACAAACTAGTTATAATGAAAACGCTGGCACAAAATTGGAAAGGAGAGGTAAAAAATTATGACCTGGAAAATGGTGATTGATCCTTTAAACAACATCGGCCTCTCTGCATTGATGGCAGCTGTGCCCATTCTCTATATGTTCTGGGCTCTGGCTGTCAAGCGGATGAAGGGGCATATCGCCGGGGTCACAACAGTTATTCTGGCGGTACTGGTAGCGATTTTCGGTTACGGCATGCCTGCTAAACTGGCCCTTCTCTCAACTGGCTATGGTATGCTTTATGGTCTGTTCCCCATTGCCTGGATAGTTGTTACTGCTGTTTATCTCTACAACATTACTGTTAAAACCGGTCAATTTGAAATCATTAAAAACTCCATCGCCTCCATTACCGATGACCGGCGTTTACAGGCCTTATTGATTGCTTTTTCCTTTGGTGCCTTCCTGGAAGGGGCAGCTGGTTTCGGTACACCGGTGGCTATCTCCGGTGCGATGCTGGTCGGTCTGGGCTTTAACCCCCTCTATGCTGCCGGGATTTGTTTGATCGCCAATACTGCACCAGTAGCCTTTGGCGGTGTGGGTATTCCTATAATCGTAGCTGGACAGGTAACCGGGATTGATGCGATGGCGATTAGCCAGATGGTAGGCCGGACTTTGCCGTTCCTGTCTGTGATGGTACCTTTTTACCTGATTATACTGATGGCTGGATGGAAGAAGATGGTGGAAGTCTGGCCGGCGGTGCTGGTCAGCGGAGCTTCCTTTGCCATAGCCCAGTGGTATTCTGCTAACTACCTGAGCCCGATGTTGCCGGATATTATTGCATCTCTGGTATCCATTGTCGCTCTGGCTGCTTTTCTCAAAGTCTGGAAGCCGCCCACAACCTGGCGCTTTGCTGATGAAGCCCCCAGCCTGGGGAAAGAAAAATTGCAGTATAGTGCCGGGCAGGTTTTGAAAGCCTGGGCTCCCTTTATCATTCTGACCATCTTCATCACAGCCTGGGGCTTGAAGCCGGTTAAAGATGCTCTGGATTATTTCGGTCTGGTCAAGTTTGAAATTCCTGGCCTGCATAATATGATCATCAAAGGCGAAAAACCTATGGAAGCGATCTTTAAGCTCAATTATCTGAGTGCAGCAGGTACGGCTATCCTGATTTCGGCTTTTGTTTCCATCATTATGCTGGGCATGCCTATTTCCGAAGGGATCAAAACCTTCTTTGAAACCCTGAAGACTCTGCGTTATCCTATTTTGACCATAGCTTCCGTTCTGGGCTTTGCCTATATTGCCAACTTCTCTGGTATGTCCATTACCATGGGTACAGCTTTAGCAGCAACCGGTAAATTCTTCCCCTTCTTTGCACCTTTCCTGGGCTGGCTGGGTGTATTCATTACCGGTTCCGATACCTCGGCCAATGCTCTGTTTGGCAAACTGCAAGCAGTTACGGCCGATAAAATCGGCGTTGACCCGGTGGTCACAGTGGCCGCCAATACTTCGGGTGGGGTTACCGGTAAGATGATTTCTCCCCAGTCCATCGCAGTTGCTACTGCTGCCGTTGGTCTGGTTGGACATGAAGCCGATCTCTTCCGCTTTACGGTTAAACATTCCTTGATTTTTGCCACCATTATCGGTGTTTTTGTAACCTTGCAGGCATATGTACTGACCTGGATGATTCCCAAGTATAAAATGGTAGAAGCAGCGGCTGCTGCAGCTGCTCAAAAAGTATTCCCGACTCTGGGTGCGACTTACCTGGGGTATACAGTGGCACTGGTTGCTCTCGTTTTTATCCTGGTTCTGGTCATGAACCGGAAAAAGACAGCGTAAGTTGTGATGGCGGACAGGGAGGAAAAGCTCCCTGTCTCTTCCCTTTAGTGTGGTCAGACCATCAGACCTTAATAACAAGGAGGAGAAAACATGCTGGAGCATAAGATACTGGAGCAATTGCAGGAAATAGTCGGTACCCAGAATGTCCTGACCAAAAAAACTGACCTGATCACTTACAGTTATGATGCTACTGCTGATATGCCCCGCCAGTTACCTGATGTGGTGGTCTTGCCGGCAACTACGGAGGAAGTAAAGCGGATAGTAGAACTGGCCCGGTCGAACCAGCTGGCTATCTATCCCCGGGGAGCCGGGACAAACCTGAGTGGTGGCACCATTCCCTTGAAAAGGGGGATAGTTCTTTCCTTCCAGCGGATGAATGCTATTCTGGAAGTGGATGCCGATAACTTAACGGCCACCGTTCAGCCGGGGGTCATTATCCAGGATCTGAACAATGCGGTGGCTAAATTTGGTCTGATTTATCCCCCCGATCCCGGGACAGTGGCTACTGCCACCATGGGCGGCTCGGTTTCCGAGTGTTCCGGCGGATTACGTGGCTTAAAGTACGGGGTGACCAAACACTATGTCATGGGTATGGAAGTAGTACTGGCCAGTGGTGAAGTGGTACGATTTGGTGGGAAAACAGTGAAAAATGTGACTGCCTATGATTTTGCCTCTCTGTTTGTAGGTTCAGAGGGTACTCTGGGCATTATAACTGAAATTACGGTAAAATTGATTCCGGCGCCCAAATATCGTCGTTCCCTGTTAGCCCTCTTTGATCGTCTGGAGGACGCCGGTAACACCGTTTCCGGGATTATTAGAAATCATGTGATTCCGGCAACCCTGGAAATTATGGATAAAAAGACGATTGAAACTGTAGAAAATTACGCTAAAGTCGGTTTGCCAACCGATGTAGAGGCGTTATTACTGATAGAAGTAGATGGGATGGTACCGGAATTGGTAGAAGCAGAAGCTCAGGTGGTTCTGCGGGTAATCCAGGAAAATAATGGTAAGGTGCGGATGGCTGCCACTGACCAGGAACGGGAACAACTGTGGGCAGCCCGGCGGGCAGCATTGCCAGCTCTAGCCCAGCTCAGTCCGACTACAGTGCTGGAAGATGCAACTGTTCCCCGGACGCGAATTACCGACATGCTGCTGGCAATTCAAAAAATTGCCGAAAAGTATCGGCTGAATATCGGTACTTTTGGACATGCCGGTGATGGCAATTTGCATCCCACCATTCTGGCGGATGCCAGCAATCAAGAGGAGATGACCAGAGTCCATCAGGCGGTGGACGAGATTTTTGCTGCTGCCCTCAGCATGGGCGGAACTTTATCGGGAGAGCACGGGATCGGTATAGCCAAAATGAAGTACCTTAAGGATGAACTGGGTCAGCCAGGGTTGGCCTTAATGCGTCGGGTAAAAGAGGCCCTGGATCCTGATTATCTGCTCAACCCCGGCAAAATGGTCCCATTGAAAGGGGAGTAACTGCCATGGCTACACTTTACGATGATTTGCAACAGGTTAAACCGGAACTGGCCAAATGCATGAAATGCGGTAATTGTATGGCAGTCTGTCCTATATATATCACCGAGAAAACGGAAGCCGGGGTAGCCCGGGGGAAAATCACCCTGGCAGAGGCTTTGCTGGCAGGAGATTTGGACCTGCAGGATGAAGATTTAATCCACAAACTGTTTAACTGTCTGGTTTGTAAATCCTGTATGCAGAATTGTCCCTGTGGTGTAAAGTTTGACCGCATTATCCTGGCCTTGCGGGCGGAGATCGCCCGACAGAAGGGGTTACACCCGCTGAAAAAAGCCATTTTTGCAGCCTTGAAAAAACAGGGTTTATTTGATCTGGGTATGCGTCTGGGCGGCAGTTTTCAGGGCCTGGTTTTCCGCCGCCATCCGGAAAAGAAAGCCTACTATCCCCGTTTTCGCATGGGTTTAAGTATGAAGCGAATCTTGCCTGCCCTGGCTCCAGTTCCTTTCCGCAGCCAGGTTCCGGCTCTGGTGTCTGCCAGCAAAGAAGGGGAAAAGCCATTGCGGGTGGCTTTCTTCACCGGTTGTTCGATCAATTATATTTACCCCCAGATCGGTCATGATGTTATAGAAGTACTGAAAGAAAACGGGGTGGAAGTAGTAATTCCCAGGGACCAGTGCTGTTGCGGCATTGCAACCTTTGTGCACGGGGATGTGGCAACAGCCAGGGAACTGGCCCGCAAGAATCTGGAAGCTTTTTCCGATTGTGGTGCTGATTATATTATTACTGCCTGTGGCTCCTGCGGGGGTTCCTGGCAGCATGAATTCAAGGAATTGCTGGGGGATGACCCCATATATGGACCTAAAGCCGAATACTGGAGCAGCCGCACTTATGATATTTCTACCTTTTTAACCAGAGTTATCAACTACCGCAAACCTCAGGGAGAAATAAATGTAACAGTAACCTATCACGACCCCTGTCATTTGAAAAAGACCATGAAGGTTTATCAGGAACCGAGGGAAATCCTGCGGGCGATTCCTGGGGTGGAACTGAAGGAGATGAACAAGCCCGATGCCTGTTGTGGTAGTGGCGGTTCTTTTAGCTTAACCCATTATGAAACTTCTATGGAAATTAACCAGCGCAAAATTGCGGATGCCAGTCAGACCGGGGCAGAAGAAGTGATTACCGGCTGCCCGGCCTGTATGATGCATCTTGCCGATGGTATCAATCAGTTTGGCAAGGGTCAGGAGGTAGTCCACTATATTTCGCTCCTGGCTGAGTCCTACCGGAAGGAAAAAGGAGGAAAATAGCTGTGTGGGAAGCTTTTAAGACCCGGGCTGAAGCTGTGGGGGCAGAAGTTTATCGTTTTGCCAGTCAGACAGAAGCTCTGGATTTCATTTTAACTTTCCTGGTACAGGAGGGGGTGGCAAACAGACCTGGAGCTTATGCGTTCTGGGCAGATTCGCCCCTGATTCAGGGAATGGACTTAAGTGCTCTTGAGGAAAAAATTCCTGGCCTGAAATTCGCCTGCACTAAGGAACTGGCCGCCCAGGCGCGGATTGGTATCAGTCAAATGGACTGGGGTCTGGCGGACACTGGTACTCTGGTACAGGTTGCTACTCAGGTGGAGCAAAGACTGGTTTCCACTCTGCCGGAAATTCACCTGGCTATTCTGGGGACCCGGCAGATTCTGCCGGACATGGGCACTCTCCTGCCCCGGGTTAAGCCCACTGAAGCCAGCTACCTGGCGTTTATTACCGGTCCCAGTCGTACCGCTGATATCGAGCGGGTACTGACCATCGGGGTGCATGGACCTGGACGACTGGTGATTGTGCTGGTGGACGATCTGGGAGGTGGCAACTAATGACCGAGCAATTTAAACAGTCGATTGAACAGGCCCTGCACAATCCCAATCTGACCGGAGCGCTGGGTCGGTTTTCCGAGGCCTATGTCATCAGCCGGGCCAAAGCCTATGAAGGAATTGATTTTGAAGGTTTGCGCAGTCGTATAGCCGAAATCAAGGGAGGAGCGGCTGAACGGCTGGAAGAGCTGGCCCAGCAGTTTCAGCGAGAGGCGGAAGCCAGGGGAGCAAAAGTCTTTCGGACCAGCAGTCCCCAGGCGGTAAAGGAATATATATTAAACCTGGCCCGGGAAAAGGGAGTCAAACTGGTGGTCAAATCCAAGTCCATGGCCTCTGAGGAGATTCACCTCAATCCCTATCTGGAACAGGCCGGACTGACAGTGAAGGAGACTGACCTGGGGGAATGGATTATCCAGCTAGCTGGCCAAAAGCCCTCTCATATGGTGATGCCAGCAATTCACATGACCAAAGAAGAAGTGGCGGATTTGTTCAGCAAAGAAGTTCAGGAACGCCTTACCAGTGATATTCCGCGCCTGGTCAAGGTGGCCCGCCAGGAACTGCGCCAGTATTTTCTGGCAGCGGATATGGGCATTTCCGGGGCCAATATAGCAGTAGCGGAAACGGGCACCCTGGTGCTGGTGACCAATGAAGGGAATGCCCGGCTGGTCACTACTTTGCCCCGCATCCATGTGGCCATAGTAGGGCTGGAAAAACTGGTTCCCTCTTTTACCGATATAGCTCCGATTCTGCAGGCGCTGCCCCGCAGTGCTACCGGGCAATTGCTGACCAGCTATGTTTCCATGATCACCGGGTCCACCCCCAATCCCGACGGGTCGGGAAAAGAACTGCACATCATCCTCATGGATAATCGCCGCTCGGAAATGGCCCGGGATCCCAAATTCAAGGAAGCTCTGCAGTGTATCCGCTGCGCTTCCTGTCTCAATGTTTGTCCTGTTTACCGGTTGGTAGGGGGCCACGTTTTCGGGCATGTTTATGCTGGTGGCATTGGCACCATCTTGACAGCCTGGTTTGATGAGCTGAAGAAATCGGAAGAAATTCAGGGCCTTTGTATCATGTGTGGACGCTGCCGGGAAGTCTGTCCGGGCAAAATCGATATCCCGGAATTGATTGTGGAAATCCGGCGGCGGCTGGTCAAGGAAGAGGGGCAATCCCTGACTCAGAAGGCCATCTTTTCCGGGGTATTAAGCAATCGCCGCCTCTTTCATTCCCTGTTGCGGGCAGCATCCCTGGCGCAAAAACCCTTTGCCAGGGGAGGTTTTATCCGGCATTTACCTCTGTTTTTCTCCGGGCTGGCTGAGTTTCGCAGTTTACCCACCATTGCTGAAACGCCGTTGCGAGACCGGGTGAAGCAGATTAAACAAACCCCTGCCAGGGAAAAAGCAGTTTTTTATGCTGGCTGCCTGATTGATTTCGCCTATCCGCAGATGGGAGAAGCGGTCATCAAGGTATTGAACAAAGCAGGAATAGAAGTAGTTTTTCCGGAAGGGCAGACCTGCTGCGGAGCGCCGGCCCGCTACAACGGGGCTTTCGAAGTAGCGGCCCAGAATGCAGTGGATAACCTGAAAGCCCTGCTGTCAACCGAGGCAAGTTATGTGGTTTCCGCCTGTCCTACCTGTACCGCGGCCTTAAAACATGAATTCATCAGCACCCTGGAAACCCAGGGGCGGCAGGAATGGTTGTCCCGGGCCAGAGAACTGGCAGCTAAAACGGTGGATTTCTCAAGTCTGGTGAAAAAATTGGTGGATGAAGGACGGCTGACTCTGCTGGAAGGCGAGACACTGGAAAAGGTGACATACCACGACTCCTGCCATTTAAAACGAACCCTGAAGGTATGGCAGCAACCACGGGAACTGTTGCAAAAAGCTGGATACCAGCTGGCGGAAATGTTCGAAGCCGATATGTGCTGCGGTATGGGGGGGTCTTATTCCCTTAAATTCCCGGAAATCTCTGCCCCCATTCTGCAAAGGAAATTGCAGAATATCAAGAACACCGGCGCTACCACCGTGGCCATGGATTGTCCTGGCTGTGTGATGCAGATTGCCGGCGGTTTCGATAAACAAGGGGAAGGGATTCGGGTCAAGCATACAGCTGAACTTCTTGCGGAAAAATTAAAATAAAAAATCCCCTGCGTCTGAAGGAACTTGCCCCGCTTGTGTAGAAAATATTTTAATATTCTGTTCTTGCAGGGGGTAAAGTTATGGAATTTCGGCCTATCAAGCCCAAAAAAATATATGAGGAAATTGTCGAACAGATCAGGGATTTGATGGCGGAAGGCGATTTGAAACCGGGAGATAAACTCCTGTCCGAACGGGAATTAGCGGAAAAACTGCAAGTCAGCCGGGCTTCGGTGAGGGAAGCCCTCAGAGCCCTGGAAATGATGGGTTTTGTGGAAATACGCACCGGTGAGGGCACCTTTGTGCGGGAAGCCTGTAGTGACGCCATCATCCAGCCCCTGGCCATGTTTCTCTCCATCGAGCGGGGCAATTTCTTTGAAATTTATGAAGTGCGGAAAATATTCGAAACGGCGGCAGCGCGTTTGGCTGCGGAACGGGCTACACCGGAGGAAATCCAGAAGATAGAAGAAGCGCTGAAACAGATGGAAGATAATGTGGCAGATTTCGAGAAAGGGGAAGTTAGTGATACCGCCTTTCATTATGCCATTGCCGAAGCCACCCATAACGGTTGGCTGGTGCGATTGATGCGTACCATTTCCGACTCCTTTCACAGTGCAATAGTAGCGGCCCGCAAGCAGTTGTTCCTGACTCCGGGAAACGGGGAAAAGCTAATGGAACAGCACCGCCGCATTTATGATGCCATCCGGAACAAACAGCCCCAGGCGGCGGAGCGGGCCATGCTGGATCATCTCCTTTTTGCTGAGGCGGAACTGGCCAAAAAGATCAAAGAATAATTGCTAGACTGGAGGGAAAGAAAAATGGACTTGGCAGCTATCAGAAAAAACGCCAGGGAAAAATTACAGGGCTATTGCCGGGTTTGTCCGGTTTGTGATGGGCGGGCCTGTGCCGGTGAAGTGCCAGGGATGGGAGGTCTGGGCACTGGTAGTGCTTTTCGAGCCAATCTGGAGGCCCTGGCAGCCTATCGCTTCAACATGCGGACTATTCATGAAGTTAAAGAGCCAGATACTACCCTGGAGCTATGGGGAGAAAAACTGGCCCTACCAGTACTGGCAGCACCCATGACCGGCACTCCTTATAATATGGGTGGCCAGTTAACCGAGGAAGAATTTATCGAGTATATTATTGCCGGGTCGTTGCAAGCCGGTACGCTGGGCATGAGCGGGGATGGAGCTGACCCGACCATGTATGACAGCGGCCTGAAAGCCATTGCCAGACACCAGGGGAAAGGCATTGCCATTATCAAACCGCGGGCCCAGGAGGAAATCATCAAGCGCATCCGCCAGGCAGAGGCAGCCGGGGCGCTGGCTGTTGGTGTGGATATAGATGGCGCTGGCCTGATCACCATGGCCCTCAAAGGGCAACCGGTAGGCCCCAAAACCCTGGCGGAAATCAAAGAGCTGGTACAGGCTACAACATTGCCCTTCATTCTCAAGGGCATCATGACTCCGGAAGAGGCAGAACTGGCTGTGGAGGCAGGAGCTAAAGCCATAGTAGTTTCCAATCATGGTGGAAGGGTACTGGATTTCACACCGGGAGCTGCCGAAGTATTGCCGGAAATCGCCAGCCGGGTCAAGGGCAAAGTGCTGATTTTTGCCGATGGGGGAGTACGCAGCGGGGCCGATGTCCTGAAACTGCTGGCCCTGGGGGCAGATGCCGTTCTGGTAGGCCGTCCTCTGGTAGTGGGAGCTTTTGGGGGCGGTCAGGAAGGAGTTGCCTTCCTGCTCAACAAAATGAAAGGCGAACTGGTTCAGACTATGCTTTTGACCGGAACTGCCTCGGTTAAAAATGTAAAGCGGGAAATCCTGTTCTAAAAAACAAGACCGGAAGCGCAGAGGGCGTTTCCGGTTTTGTTTTTTAGATAAAAAAGTAAATACAAGTTATATAATTTGCATAAATTATACAGAAGCATTTTCAGTTATCTGACGGTAGGCGGTTTCCCTGAACTTGCCTTGTCGAAAGACGATTATTATGCCCAGAGGATGCTACGGGAAGATGTAGTGGATAAGGTATTAAAGCGAGACATTCCGTCGCTATTTAACATCCGTAATGCGGCAGTTCTGGAGAAAGTGTTCCTATACCTGTGTTTTAACTCATCTCAAATTATTAATATTACGACGATGAGTAAGGCGAAATAGTTGCTGCCATTGTCGTAACCAAAAGGCCGAAGGATTTCGGCGTGATGCCTCATCCTACCAGAATACCTATTATGCGAATCCCAGCCCACGTTTTTTTGTATTTATTAGGGCATGCTGAAAAGACTCGTATGAGTTGACAGTGGGTAGTTGCGGTTAAAATAAAACACAAAAGGAACAAGGAGGACTGACAATGAAAAAGGGTTTACCCCTCTTTTTAGCGCTAATTCTATTTACTGGCCTTGCCTTTTTTTATCTCTACCGTGATGCGGGATTACCGCGAGGGGCAGAAAACCTGCTGCAGCAACCTCAGCGAAAAGTGGGATTGAGACCGGAAAATCCGGCACCTCAGCTGCCCCTGCCGCCTCATCCCCTGGGGAGAGCAGGTACCGCGGGGAAGGCTCCGGCCACTCCGGCTGATGGGGCTCAGGCTGCTGCCGCCTGGGAACAATTCCTGGCAAAAAAACCGGGGATAGAACAACCGGTGGTAGTTATCTGGCATAACCGGATCTATATCGCTGTTCCTGAACTGACGCCGGAAAGCGAGCAGAAAATCAGGAAGATAGTCAAGGAACAGGAACCCGGCTGGCAAGAGGTGATCATAACCAGTAGCCCGGAAAACCGGGCCAGATTGCAAAAAATAGCTGCTGCCATTCGTCAGGGACGGATGGCAGCGGACTTTGCCAGTGAATTAAGTCAGATCAAATCCTGAACTTATTGACCTGGTGGTGGGGTGGGGAGTTTGCTCAGTAACTCAGTGGACTGGACTAGATATTTTTTACCCACTTTAGTTATACGAAACTTAAGGTAGACTTGACCGGTGCCTGCTGGTCCAATGGGGAAAAAGAGACTGTGGGTTACCACCAGCCGCTCATAGGAATCTCCTTCCAGTAAAGCCGCTTCAAAATCAGCGCGATTGAAGCGGATTGTTCCTACTTTATACTGGCGCGCTATTTTTTGCAGGGCAGCCGGATAACTAACCTCCAGCCAGCGGCGGTTGGCGGGACTGCTCATTTTTTTGGCTTTATCCAGCTGGTTTTTGGCGATCGCCCGTGCGTAGGCATCAGCAGTACCCATAATATCCAGGGGCAAGTCTTCTACTGGCGTGGGCAGCTGGGCCAGAGGTGGTGGTTCGGCTGGTTTGGGCTTGCGCTGGGGGGTACAGGCAAAAAGTACAGGCATCAGCAATACAATTAAGATAATAAAACGAATTTGGCGCATAGGACTAACCTCCTTGTCCGGATTTACACTATTAGTATGTCCAAAAATTAAAATCGCTTTTGACATTTTCAGCGAAAAAATGTTATAATATAGCTGTTGATACCCGGAGGGGGTAACGGTATGGAGAAAGAAATCATTCAGCGTTATACCAGAGAAGCAACAGCTTGCTCCAATCTGAGCTGTGGTTCCAATCTGGAGCTGGCTGATTTACAACCAGGTGAGTGGGTACTGGACCTTGGTTGCGGTCGTGGTGCTGATGTGCTGCGGGCTGTAGACCTGGTCAGGCCAGGAGGCAAAGCGGTTGGTCTGGATTTGACTCCAGCCATGCTGGAACAGGCGCGAGCAGCTGCCCGCCAGGAGGAGAAAGCAGAGGAATGTGAATTTATTCAAGGTGACCTGACCCGGCTGCCTTTTCCGGAGGCAACTTTTGACTGTGTGCTCAGCAACTGTGTGATTAACCATGTCCACGATAAATTTCGGGCCTACCGGGAAATCGCCCGGGTTCTGAAGCCGGGAGGCAGAATGGTAATCAGTGATGCTGTCTCGCTGGTACCACTGCCGGAGGAAGTAAAACAGGATCCACAGGCCTGGGCCGATTGCTGGGGAGGAGCCATTACGGAAGAGGAATAT
This sequence comes from Carboxydocella sp. JDF658, assembly GCF_002049395.1. Classification (NCBI taxonomy): domain Bacteria; kingdom Bacillati; phylum Bacillota; class Clostridia; order Eubacteriales; family Clostridiales Family XVI. Incertae Sedis; genus Carboxydocella; species Carboxydocella sp. JDF658. The sequence goes on from NZ_BDLR01000015.1 coordinate 63,219, forward strand.
CTGGCAGCCATTGAGGCGGCTGGTTTCCAGCAAATAGTTATCCTCAAACGGCGAGAATACCTGAAGAACGGGTATCCTTTTGCTAGTTTGACCCTGCGTGCCAGTAAAGGCAGGGAAGGGAGGTGACACTATGCGTCCTGTAACCAAAAAACAGGAGAAAAAGTGCTGCAGCGGAGCCCTGAACCTGGCTCAGTGCTGTTCCAAACAATCCAAAGTGGTGGCTGGTTGCCACGACTAATCCAGTTTAAGGCAGGAGCCGGCAGTGACAGCTAAGCTGTCCTGTCGGCTGCTTGCCGTCAAGGAGGGCAAGCATGTACTGGAGTAAATATAACCAGATTTTGCCTTTGTTCGAGGGCAAGGAATATGCCCTGGTCAATGCGCTCATGGGGCTGGTGGATTTTGCTACAGCGGAGGAAGGAGCGCAGCTGGAAGCCGCGGCAGCTGGTCGCTGGGAAGAGGTAGGACCGGAATTATTGAGTTATCTGCAGGACAGAGGTTATATCCTGCCTGATGCCACCAGTGAAAGCCTGTTGCTGGCTGATAAATATGGGGAATTTCAGCAGGAATTAGCCACTTCTCCCACCCATATTTTGTTAGTGCCTACCTACGCCTGTAACCTGGCCTGTACCTACTGTTTTCAGCAGGGCATGAAAGAGGGAGAATTAATCACTAAAGAAGTTGTGGATGCTTTTTTTCGACATATCAGCAGCAAATTTGGCCAGGAACAACCAAGGCCTTTTATTACTCTCTTTGGCGGTGAGCCGCTGATTGCCAGCCCCCGACAACTGGAAATTATTGATTATATTGCTCGTCAGGCAAAGACTAATGATTTCGAACTGGCTGCCGTAACCAATGGGTACGACCTGGAGCAGTTTGTTCCATTATTCCAGGCCAGTGGGGTAAGGATCAAAGAAATCCAGGTGACTATCGATGGGCCCCAGGAAGTTCACGATGCCCGTCGGGGTACAGCTGATGGTCGGGGTACTTTTGCTGAAATAATGAGAGGAATTAGGGCAGCGGTAGCGGCTGGTTTCCCCATCAATTTCCGGGTAGTAGTAGACAAAGAAAATTTACCTTCCCTCTTGCCCCTGGTGCGTTATCTGGAGGAACAGGGCTGGTTGGATTTGTCTCCTGGCCAGTTTAAAACTCAGCTGGGAAGAAATTATGAACTTTATGATTGCTACGCCAGGCCCCAGCATTTGTTCAACCGCCTGGAAATGTGGGCTGCTTATGCCGCTCTGGCTAAAAAAGAACCCCTCTTGCAAAAATTCCATCAGCCGGATTTCAAAGGCATCCGTTACCTGATAGAAAACGGAGAAATGCTGGTACCGGCTTTTGATACCTGTCCTGCAGCCAAAAAAGAATGGGTTTTTGATCTGCACGGCTATATTTATGGTTGTACCGCCACTGCCGGTCGGGCGGAGCATCGGCTGGGCACTTTCTGGCCGGAAGTGATATATGACCAGGAAGCCGTCAGACTCTGGCAAACCCGGAATGTGCTGACAATCCCAGAGTGTCGGGATTGTGCCGTAGCCCATGTTTGCGGCGGGGGATGCGGGGCGGTAGCCTGGAGTCGAACTGGCAAGGTTCAGGCACCGGACTGCAGACCGATTAAAGAACTTTATACCCTTGGTTTAGAATATTACCGGGATAAACTGGGGTAAACTAAGTCCGGAGGTGAGACCTGTGCCACAGGTAGTGCTGACGGAAGCGGAACGGGGTATTCTGGTGCAGGCGGCCCGCTATTGTTTGCAAAAATGCCGGGGTGGTGGGCCAGCTGCAGGTTGTGAAGATTGCAGTTTATTAGAGCGGGCATTAGGAAAACTGGAACAGGCCACCTGATCAGGTGGCTTTAATTTTTTTGAAGCAAAAATTTTGTTGACAGTAAGCTGAGCGGAATGGTAGAATAAGGTCAGGGAAATACCTATACGGGGTATAAGGAGGAAGAAAAATGAGTGAATTTGTAAAAGAGATCAGTGCAGCTGAATTTGAGTCTGAGGTATTGCACAGTGAACTGCCGGTAGCAGTTGATTTTTATTCCACAGATTGTCCGCCCTGTGCATATCTGGCTCCCAGTTATGAACGGATCGCTGAACAATATGGTTCTATGATGAAATTTGTGAAAATCTATCGCCAGGGCAACCGGGAACTGGCCAATCAGCTGGGAGTGAAAGGCAGCCCGACTGTATTGTTTTTCAAGAACGGGGAAGAAGCAGGCAAGCGATTGACGGGATATATCTCAAAACCTCAATTGCGCCTGGCTGTGGAAGAAATCACCGGGCCCCGTGTCAGGGAAGGTGGTTTGGCCAAGGTAGAGTGTGATGTTCTGATCCTGGGCGGTGGTCCTGCTGGACTTTCAGCGTCCATATATGCCGGCCGGGCCAAACTGCACACTGTGCTGGTTGACGAAGGATTGCCAGGTGGCCAGGCGGCTACCACTTTCCACATTGCCAACTATCCCGGTACTCCTGGCACGGTGCGGGGTAGCGAATTGATGCAAAACATGGTCAACCAGGCCAAATCCTTTGGAGTGGAAATTCATGACCTCAAGGAGATTTTCCAGGTGGATCTGACTGGAGAAAGAAAATATGTGCGTACAGAAGATACCGAGTATTACGCCAAGACAGTGATTATCGCTACCGGGGCGGAACCGCGAAAACTGCCGGCTGAAGGGGAAGAAGAATTCAGAGGCCGGGGTGTTCACTACTGTGCTACCTGTGATGGGGCTATGTATCAGGATGCGGATAATGTAATTGTTGTCGGAGGTGGAAACTCAGCAGTAGAAGAAGCGGTATTTTTGACCCGCTTTGCCAAACAGGTTACTATTGTGCACCAGTTTGATCACTTCCAGGCTTCCAAAATTGCTCAGGAGGAGGCCCTTAACCACCCGCAGATTAAAGTGGTGTGGGATTCAGAAGTACGGAAAGTTAACGGAGAAGGACACCTCACTTCAGTTACAGTGGAAAATGTAAAAACTGGAGAGCTTACTGATATTCCTGCCAATGGGGTATTCGTCTATATTGGCACCCAGCCCCGGACCCACTGGTTTAAAGGCCAGGTAGAAATGAATGAATGGGGTTATATTCAAGCCAATGAAGATATGGAAACCAATCTGCCTGGTGTTTTTGCTGCCGGGGATGTACGGGTGAAAAAATTCCGCCAGGTGGTTACAGCTGCTGCTGATGGAGCTATTGCCGGTATCATGGCGGAGAAATACCTGATGGAAAAAGCCAGAGGTTAAGAAAGATAGCTGCAGTGCTTAACTGCAGCTTTTTTATTGACGCCAACCAGCAACAGTAGTAAACTAGTTACGTAATATATATAAAGTTGGCGAAAAGGGTGGGAGAGAGGATGCAGATTAATGGCAACAAAATTCGGGAATTACGGGAAGCCCGCGGCTATAACCTGGTGGATTTTGCTGCAAAAGCCGGGTTATCCCCTTCCTATTTGAGCGAAATAGAACGGGGAGCGAAAAAGCCTTCACTGAAAACCCTGGGGCGTATTGCCAGTGCCTTGAATGTACCCCGTGAGGAGATAGTAGACATTTCCCAGGATGATGAAGGCCTGACTTTTGGGGACCGGGTAAGGCTGGCCCGTAAGAATAAGGGCTGGACGGTAACAGAACTGGCGCTAAAGGTGGGGTTATCTCCGGCCTATATCAGCGAGGTTGAAAAGGATAAAGTAATACCGGCAGTGAGTACCATGCGGCGTCTGGCCCAGGTGCTGGAAGTGAGTGTACCTACACTTCTCAATGAAAATGCCGCTTTAGGTCTGAAAGTGCGCATGCTGCGGGAAGAACAGGGCTTGACCCAGGCGGCTCTGGCTGGAGCGGCAGGGGTTTCTGCTGGGATGATCGCCCAGATTGAACAGGGAAAAGTCCAGCCCTCTTTCCGCACCATTGAGCGAATTGCCCAGGTACTGGGGGTATCGCCCTGTTATTTTGTCATGGATAATGAGAAACCGGAGGAAATTATCACAACCTTCAGCCCGCAATTGCGAGAACTGTTACAGGAAGAAAATGTGCAGGCTATCCTGCGCCAGATCTGTCATATGACAGAAAAAGAAATCCGTTTTATTCTTAATTTCATTCAGCTCTATCGGAAATCACGGTTGGATGAATGAATTTCCTTATTGACAGCGAAAAACTTGTAGAATATAATTTGATTAGAATATACCCTATCAGGGTAGGGTGGAGGGAGAAGATGTCTTCGACAAAAAGGGCCTTTCTTGATCCTGCTATTTGTAAAAACTGTCAGAGCTGCCCTCCCGCGGAACAATGCCCTGCCTATGCTATTGTAAGGGAAGATGAAGACGATTTTCGTTTTGTCGATCCCATGTGTGTAGGCTGTGGCAAATGTATTACCAATTGCCCTTATCAGGCTATCCGGTTGGTGTAAAGGGGGAAGCACTGTGCTGGAATGCAGTGATTGTGCCGCCATCCTGGGCGATTACCTGCGGCCCAAATTTTTTATGGTTCTGGAAAAGGAAAACCTGCAGGCCGCGAATGGGAAAGAAATTATTGCCCAAACTGTGGCGGTATTAATTATGCCCTGGATCGCACTTTTTGTCACAATTGCATCTATTCAGTATGGAAATGCCTTTAAGCCGGATGATGGGCATGATGCCTGGTATGATCAAATTTGCCCTGAAAGGGGCGGATTCTGGCGGAAAAAACAGAAAGCCTGGGCGGCAATGTAAACCGTCTGGCAACGCTGTTTCTGCGATCCGGCTCTTGTATTGAAGCGGTACAATCTGCTATAATATACCCTAAGGGGGTAGTAGGGTGCTTGCACCCGCCTTTATTCACAATGGAGGGTGAGCGGTATGAAAAATAAAGAGATTCCGGAACTAGTAGTCCGACGACTCAATCTCTATGCCCGCTGTCTGGGCTATCTGGAGGAAATGGGGGTATTAACTGTTTCATCTAAGGAACTAGGGGATCGCCTGGGCATTGCTGATACGCTGGTGCGGAAAGATTTGTCCTATCTGGGGGAATTCGGTCATCGAGGGGTAGGTTACTATGTCAGCCAGTTGCGCCATTCCATCCGCAAAATGATGGGGGCGGACAAACCCCGAGCATTAGTAATCGTTGGCGCTGGCAACCTGGGGCTAGGAATTGGCAAATATCACCAGCATTTTCTGGATAATCACCGGGTGGTGGCATATTTTGATACTGATCCGGAGAAAATCGGTCAATCGGTAGAGGGAATTCCGATCTATCCCATGGAAAAGATGGAGGAGATAGTTGCTGGCATGGGAGTGGAGCTGGCGGTACTGGCGGTTCCCAAGGATCAGGCCCAGCGGGCGGCTGAAAAACTGGTACTGGCCGGGGTGAGGGGGATTTTGAACTTTGCTCCTATTGCCCTGCAATTGCCGCCTACAGTGAGGGTTGCCTATGCCGATTTGACCCTGGAACTGCAAAACCTGGCCTATTTTCTTGAAAAAGAAGCTAATAGCACTAGCCCGGCCGGCTTTGTCATCAGTCGTCGGCGTAAGGAGGAGTAGATTTGGAAAAATTTTTGGAACTGATACCGGGCATCTTGCTGGTTCTCTTTATTTTATGGATGCTCCCCAAGAGCGGTACTGGCGGCGGTTGAGCGGGGGGCGCCTGTGAGGTTCCCTGGTCCAGGGAACAGGATGAAAAAAAGAGGAGGAAATAACCTGTGCAAAGAGATGCCTGTTTTGTCTGTGGTCAGCCCTTGATATATAATGACCAGACAGTTGAACAGACCTGTGTTTTCTGTGGGGAAAAGGAAATGAATGCTATAACTTGTCCTAACGGGCACTATCTCTGTAACCGTTGCCATGGCCTGGATGCCCTGGGGGTGATCCGGGAAACAACTCTGAAATCCTCAGAAACAGTGCCTGAAATCCTGGCGGAATTTTTAATGCAACACCCCACGGTTGCTATGCATGGACCGGAACATCATGCCCTGGTGCCAGCGGTACTGGTAGCGGTAACGGCTAATTTACTGGGCCTGGAGGAAAAGGAGGCCCTGGTGAAAGAGGCTATCAAACGGGGTAGCAGGGTACCAGGTGGACATTGCGGCTACTTTGGCGCTTGTGGAGCCGGGGTCGGTGTGGGCATTGCTGTCTCCGTGCTGACAGGAGCGACACCGTTGAAAAGGGAAGAGTGGTCCTGGGCGAACCGGGCAACTGCTATGGCTTTAGAGAAAATGGCGGATACCGGCGGCCCCCGTTGTTGCAAACGCTGTACCTTGCTGGCCCTGGCAGCCGGGAGGGAAGCCATTGCCCGCTTTTTGCAGGTGGAACTGCCCGCGGCTGCTGACTGGAAATGTCGTTATTTTTCCCGCAATCGCCAGTGTCTGGGACGGCAGTGTCCCTTTTGGGGGGATAAATGATGACGAAAGTTCAACGTTATTTATTGCTGGTGGTCGCCATTATGGCTGCCACTTTATTTTTCTTCGGTTTGCGCCAATTTGCACAAACTGAGGAACATATTCGGTCTATTTATTTGGAACGGGGAGCCGGAGTGGCCTGGCAAGTGGAAAACCGCTTGCGTCAATCCGGCCCAGTTAAACTCGATGAGGCGTTGTTAAGTATTGTTGGCCAGCGGGAAATAGCCGGATTGGTCGTATATAACCGGGAGTTAAAGGCGCTGGCACGAGCAGGCAGTATTGACCCCAGGCCATTAAAGTTAGAGAAATTGCCCCATGTGGAACCAGGTGAACAGGGGCTTGTGGTCTGGGTTCCTGTTCACTTGCCCGGGATTGACGGCGAGGGGGAAGGAAACAGTGGCGAACACAGACCGCGGGTAAAAGGGTTGCAGATTGTGTTTGAACCTATTACAGCCCAAAGCCTGCGCAGGGTGTCCTACTGGCAGCTAATTGCCAGCCTGGGGATTAGTCTGGGGTTTGTGTTGATGTCCTGGAATTTGTTGCAAAAAGAAAAAGAGGATATAAAAAAAGAAAAACTGGCTGAAATTGGTTTGCTCATGGCGGGCATTGCCCATGAAGTGCGAAATCCCGTGGCTGCGGTCAAAGGATTGGGACAACTGCTGTTAATGGATGAGTCTGATCCGGAAAAAAGGGAATATTTACAGAGCATTGTTGAAGAAAGCGGGCGTCTTGAGGAGTTTGCCGCTATTTTACTGACCTATACCAGGAGCGGAATTTTGCCGGTTGAGCCTATTTATATAAAGGAAATATTCGAGGAACTGGCATGGAAGTACGGGCCGGAACGCCTAATTGTGGAAATGGACAAGCAAGAGGCCAGGGTATTAGCAAACGGCGAAGCCTTGCGTCATGTCCTGTTAAATCTGCTGCAGAACGCCTGGCAGGTCATGGGAAGAAAAGAGGAAGCGCTGGTGGTAAAATTTAGAGAAGAAAAAGACTGGTTGTGGGTAGAGATTTTTGACCGCGGACCGGGTTTCGGCGAAAAAGTACTGCAAATGGAAGGACTAATGGAATCGGACAAACCCGGCGGTTACGGGCTGGGCCTTGCTTTATCCCGTAAGATAACCGAGCTGATGGGTGGCGAATTGATCCTGGCCAATTATAATGGCGGGGGTCGGGTTACACTCAAGCTGAGGAGGTGGGAGGATGAAAAAGATACTGGTTATTGATGATGAGAAATCCGTACGTTTGATGC
>NZ_BDLR01000016.1:0-201 GCF_002049395.1 Carboxydocella sp. JDF658
ACTCACTTCATTCAGAAAATTTGTTTCTCCGTCCATTACTTGCCTTACTGTTAACTCATATATTGCTTCGTAATTTAGTCTTCGTCGTCCTTTGGACGTTTGCTTTTTCTGTTTACTTAGTTTTTTCCTAAATACCTCGTAGGGCTCATAAATACAGGCGCAAACAAACCTTTTTACAGTCAGCAGTGGTCCTTCACACCC
>NZ_BDLR01000017.1:0-28589 GCF_002049395.1 Carboxydocella sp. JDF658
AACCAAACCGATAGTTTTCCCGGCGGTTACAGGTTAGAACCGGGGAAGTTTCGGTCAGACCATAGCCTTCAATGACCCTGATGCCTACAGCATAAAAGAATTCAGCCAGATCTCGGCCCAGGGGAGCGCCACCGGAGACGCAGAAATCCAGACGGCCGCCAAAGCGTTCCCTGATTTTACGAAAAACCAGACGGTCAGCCAGAGTGTCCTGCCAGCGTAGCCACAGGGGAACAGGTTGTTTGGCAGCCAGCAGGTTAGCGCGTTTTTTTCCTGCTTTAATTGCCCAGTGGAAAATGCGTTTTTTCAGGAAGGAAGAAGTGGCGACGTTTTCCATAATGCGGTGATGGATTTTTTCATAAAGGCGGGGTACACTGCACATGAGATGAGGACGAACTTCTTCCAGGTTTTTGGGGACGTCATTGATGCTTTCGGCATAGGCGATGGTTACCCCGGCATAAAGCATGTAGTACCAGCCCAGGGTTCTTTCCAGCACATGACTTAATGGCAGGAAGGAAAGGCTGACATGGGTATCCGGGCTGGGGACAACCTGGTAACAGCCCCAGGCATTGCTGAGAAAATTGATATGGGTCAGGATAACTCCTTTGGGGTTACCAGTAGTGCCGGATGTATAAATGATGGAACAGATATCAGTGGGTTTTACCTGGGGCCAGGTTCGATCATAAAGACCGGGTTGTTGTTGCCAGAGTTCCTTGCCCAGCTGACGCAAATCGGCAAAAGACCACAGTTTTATGTTTTCTGCTTTTTCTTTCAAAGAAGTGGGGATGGGGTCAGGCAGAATCAAATGTTTTAAATCTGGCATCAGCTGCTGATGATTTATTACTTCTTCTGCTAGTTCTGAGGAGCCAACAATCAGGATTTTGCTGCCACTATCATTGATAATATGAGCAACCTGAGGGCCTTTATTTGTAGGATAGATGGGAACATTGATGGCACGAGCAGCGATAATGGCCAGATCCCAGAGGGGCCAGAAATACTGGGTTGTCATCATCAGACCTATCCGGTCTCCGGGATTGGTTTTCAGGGCCAGAAGACCCAGGGTAAAGAGCTGGACTTCTTCGGCGGCCTCTTTCCAGGTTACAGGCTGATATTTGCCCTCTTTTTTGGTTAGAAACAGGGGTTTATTGATATATTTGGGCAGTTGTTGGTGAAACAGCCCAATAGTAGTTTGGTGATACATAGCATCTCCCTCCGGCCTGGCAGAATGAATATTCATTCAATTTAAAAATAATTCTATTTTCAGGCAAATACAACTTCTCTCCCCCTAAATGCAATTAAGTCATGGTAAATGGTAAAATATATAGGTTGGATGGTAGGTCTTTTTCATCGGTCAGCCTAACCGGTTACTGTTATCAGAAAGGGAAATATGCTACAATTAGCTTATGTCCAAATAGCAATATCTAAAACAGAAGGGAATGGATGGACAGCCATGGTTTTATTATCCTGGACCAGTGGGTTGATTTTGCTGGTCATGGTGGGAGTTTTCTGGCTCTTGCCGGGAAGCAGCAGCCGCAGCTTATGGTTGGCTCTGAGCAATATCGCACTCCTGCTATACTGGTATCCTGGGCAGGGCTTATTAATGCTGGGATTGGCCATGCTAACTTTTCTGCTGGGAGAAATTCTGAGTCGGTGGGGCCAGAGGCGAGCCTGGCTGCTGGCACTGGCTATAATAGTGGTGAGTTTTTATTTGCTTTATACCAAGTATTTTGCTTTTCTTTTACAAATACTCAATCAGGCTTTACAGGCCCTGGGACAGCCGGGCCGCTGGCACTGGGAAAAGGTGGCGGTTCCGGTGGGGATATCTTTTGTCACCTTTCGCTGGCTGCATTATGTAATCGATAGCTACTGGGGCAAGGTTGAGCAAAGAGAGTTAATAACCTTCCTGGGCTATTCCTTTTTCTGGCCCATTCTTACTTCCGGGCCTATTGAACGCTGGCAGGATTTTTCTCGCCAATTGGGAGAAAAACAGCGCTGGCAGTGGAATTACCTCTGGGAGGGGCTGGAACGCATTTTGCTGGGGTTGTTCAAAAAATTGCTGGTGGCAGCGGCGCTGGCTCCACTGGCCAGTGGCTTGAGCAAGCCCGGACTGTCTGCAGGAGCCTACTGGCTGGCAGCTCACGCCTATGCCTGGCAACTCTATGTGGATTTTTCCGGCTATACTGATATAGCTGTGGGCAGCAGCCGTCTCTTTGGTCTGAGAATCCAGGAAAACTTCGACTGGCCTTATTTGCGAGGGAATATATCTCTGTTCTGGAAACACTGGCATATGTCTTTGACCCGCTGGTTCCGGGACTATCTTTTTATCCCCCTGGGGGGAAGCCGGGTGGCTTTCCGCCGGATTTTATTCAATACCCTGGTGGTCATGTTTGTAACCGGTCTCTGGCATGGAGCGGGCTGGAACTTTATTTTCTGGGGGATGCTCCATGCTGGGGCGCTCATTCTCTGGCGGCTTTATCGCCGCTATCTTCTGCCCCGTTTACCCGAGAGCTGGCCTGACCAGTACTGGTATCGCAGTTTGGCCATATTCATTACATATAATTTTGTTGTACTGGCCTGGATACCTTTTACTACAAACCTGCAACAGGCCCTTCGGGTTCTGCAGATTATGGGAGGCGGTGGCTGATGCTGAGCTGGCGGGAGCTAATAGCGGCTATTTTCTGGCTTGGTTTGATCTTACTGGCTGTACTGGGCTCTACTCTTGGACAAACCCAGTTTATCTATAATCAATTTTAAGGAGAAAGAGGTATGAACAAAATTTTGCCTTTCAATGGCAAAGTACTGATATTGATTATAATTGGCCTCTTCCTGGTGGACTGGGGCCTGAACCGCTATCTGGACTGGCGGCTCCTGGAAAAACAGGACTGGCGGGTGAATAATCCTGATCTGGGTTCAATCCGGGTAGTGCTGGACCGGTTACCACGCGCTCCCGGACTGGTGGTAGTCTGTCTGGGGGATTCGGAAATGTATGGTTCCAGTACACCTGCTGACCGTACTATTCCGGCTTATTTGGCCCGCTCCCTGCGGGAGAAGTTTCCCGGTCAAAAGATAACTGTAATTAACCTGGGTATAAAGGGTTTGAAACCGGCAGAAGCCTATTTTCTGGTACGTCAGCTGAAAAAAATGCCGGTGGATATTCTGGTGTATAATATCAGCCGGGGCTGGTTTGCCGAAAAAGGGGGAGTGCGCTTTCAGGACGTACTACGCCTGCCCGGCAATGCTGAGGCAGCTCGTAACCTGGGCATAAAAGTAGCTGAGACCAGCAGGGAAGAGCAACTGGGGGAGAAAGTAGCGGCGGTTTGGAGTTTTTATCGCTATCGCCAGGTGGTAGCGCGGGACTTTTTGCATTTATCTGATCTGGTTCAGGGTACAGCCGAACGCAGCCAGGCGCCTCAGCAGTGGCAGCAGAAACAGCAACAGCAGGCAGGACAGGGAAGACCCTGGCAGGAAAAAAAGGAGGTTTTGTTAAAAGGGGCCGGAGGGCAACTGGCATCCCTGAATTTAACCACTGCCAATCTGGAGTGGCGGCTTTACCTGGAATTGTTGCGGGAATGGGAAAACGCAGGTCGACCGGCCCTGGTTTATGCTACTCCTGCCAATATGGAGTTATTGAAACAAAAGTATAAAATTGATGTACAGCGCTGGGAAAAGGAAAAGCAGCAAATACTGGCTGCAGCCCGGCGGCACAACTGCCGTTCCCTGGACTACAGCCAGCTGATAGAGAGTAAGTGGTTTACTGATGAGATTCACCTCATGGCAGAAGGTAACCGGAAGGTAGCGGAGCAACTGGCTCAGGAGCTAGCCAGTTTACCTGCCGCCCGGGCCAGTTTGGCCGGGATGGGCAACTGATAGGGGCATTTCTCCTGACACTGGCCACAGGCCTGACACTGGCTGGCTGGAACGGGGAGGGCGGCATAGCGCTCCTGGGCCCATTCCTTGAGATCATAACGGTCATAATAGCCTTCCAGTAGAAAAACCATGGGGATATCGATTTGCTGGGGGCAGGGCAGGCAATAGCCGCAGCGGCGGCAGAACTCCTGGCCAGCTGCCTGGGCCCAGGTCAGAAGTTTCTCTTCTTCTTCAATACCAAGAGCACCCTGGGCCAGAGCCTGGACATTAGCAGTGACTTCTGCAGCAGAAGCCATTCCCACCAGCAGGCAATCGACAGCTGGATCGGCGGCTAACCAGCGCAAAGCCTGATCTGCCGCAGGGATAAAACCGCCAGCCAGGGGCTTCATGGCCAGAGTGAGAAGGCCATGCTCCCGGGCTGATTGAAAGAGGCCCCGGTTTTGTTGTTCTACCACATTGTAGGGGAACATCATGCTGGCGAAAAGGCTGGACTTGATGGCCTGGGCCATGATTTCCGCTGAATGAGAAGTTACTCCAACCCAGCGGACCCAGCCCCGCTCTCTGGCCAGAAACAGGGCTTCCAGGGCTCCGCCGGGGGCGGTGACCCGTTGCCAGTCCGCAGGAGTTCTGAGATTGTGTAACTGGTAGAAGTCAAGATAGTCGGTTTGTAATAGGCGCAAACTGGTTTCAATATCTTTCAGCATGGTTTCCCGCTCCCGGGCCATGGACTTGCTGGCCAGCAGAAAACGGGAACGATAGCCTTTCAGGGCCTGGCCCAGCAAGGTTTCACTGGCACCATAACCACGGGCGGTATCGATAAAGTTTATGCCGTGGTCAGCGGCGGCAGCCACTAGATTGGCTACCTGTTCAGGTTCTGCCTTTTGCAGGGGAATGCCGCCTAAGCCCAGGCGGGAGACAGCGATATCTGTTCCTGAAAGTTGACGATATTCCATATTATCACCTCAAAGGACTTAATTCCACATCGATGCTAAAAATCCTGTCTGAGGAGGTAAGCGGCTTGGCAATCACAGCAGAACGACTACCCCGGGAGTTTGTACAGAGGCTTGAACCCTTGCTGGGAGAGGAATGGCCGGAGTTCCTGGCCGCCCTGGCGGGAGAGAGTCAGCACGGCCTGCGCCAAAATCCCTTGAAAATTCAGCAGGCTGAGTGGGAAAAAATCGCTCCTTTTCCTCTGGAGAGGGTGCCCTGGTGTCGGGAAGGTTATTATTTACAGGAAGAAGAGCGACCGGGGAAACACCCTTACTACCATGCCGGACTTTATTATATCCAGGAACCCAGTGCCATGGCGCCAGTGGAAGCTCTGGAGGTTCAGCCAGGGGAGAAGGTACTGGATCTCTGTGCAGCTCCGGGGGGCAAAACCACCCAGATTGGAGCCAAATTGCAAGGAAAAGGGATTCTGGTAGCCAATGATAATAATCCCCAGCGCATCCGGCCCATGGTTAAATATGTTGAGACTTTTGGTTTAACCAATTGCCTGATTTTCAACGAACGACCAGAGCGGCTGGCCCGCCATTTTCCCGGCTATTTTGATAAAATTCTGGTGGATGCACCCTGTTCAGGAGAAGGGATGTTCCGGCGGGAGCCGGAGAGCATGGGGGCATATCAGAAGTTTGGTCCGGAACGCTGCCGGCAGATGCAGAGGGAGATCTTGCGGGCAGCTGCCCGGATGCTGAAACCCGGGGGAGTAATGGTTTATTCTACCTGTACCTTTAATCCATATGAAAACGAAGGGACAATCCAGGAGTTTTTGCAGGAACATTCCGAATTTCAGCTGGAGCCGGTGCCTCAGGCCCATCTCTATAGCCCGGGCCGCCCCGACTGGGTGGTAGGGGGCAGGCCGGAACTGGCCCTGGCTTGCCGGATCTGGCCGCATAAAAACAGAGGAGAAGGACATTTTCTGGCCAGATTGCGCAAAAATAACAATGGAAGCAGATTGGCTGGAGCAGGCAGACCCGGTGGTACTGATCCCTACCTGGCCGAAGGAGCCAGGGAACTGGCCTCCTGGCACCGCTTCCGCCAGAACTATTTAAAAACAGAATTGAATGGGCGTTACTGGTTGAATGGCGGGACCCTCTATCTTGTACCCCCGGAATTGCCGGTATTGCAGGGATTAAAACTGATTCGTCCCGGATTGACCCTGGGTAATCTCTATAAAGGCAAATTTTATCCTGATTATGCCCTGGCGATGGCTTTAAAACCGGAACAGTTTGCCCAGCCGGTCTATTTCACCCTGGATGCTCCGGAGCTGAGGAAATACCTGAAAGGCGAGACCTTGCCGGCTGGAGCGGCAAAAGGCTGGCATTTGCTCTGTCTGGACCGGTGGCCACTGGGCTGGGCCCTGGCAGTAGATGGCTATTTAAAAAATTATTATCCTAAAGGCTGGCGACTTCAGAGTTAGTTTGTCCGGGAAAATTCCCGGAGTTTTTTTAATGTTTAGGAAATTATGCTTTAAGGCTTGATGTGGATAACTTAGGGTGTTAAGGTAGAAATATGAGAGCGCATGAGAAAGAAAATAAACAATCAATAAAAATAGTCGATATACTTAAAGAACATTGGGAACGGTTTCTCCAAATATACGGAGAAAAAATACCGGAAGACATGAGGGAGAGTGTAATTGAAGCGGTAGAAAAGGCAATAAAATGCGGGGACCCAAAGTACGGTTATGCAGAATACATATGTACTAATTGTACCGGGAGCGAGAAAAAGAAAGTAGCATTTACATGTAAGAGTAGATTTTGTAATCGATGTGGAAAAGTTTATATAGAAAAGTGGGTAGAAAAACAAACAGAACGGATATTGGAAATAGGACACAGACATATGGTATTTACCGTTCCAGAAGAATTAAGGGTGATGTTTTACCGTAACCGGGATTGGCTAAAAGATCTGAGTGATAAAGCAGCAGAAGTAATTCAGTATTGGTATCGTGAGAAAGGCAGGAAAAGAGGGTATGAAGTCGGGGCAATAGCAGTAATACATACCTTTGGAAGGGACTTAAAATTTAATCCGCATGTTCATGTTCTGGTAACGGAAGGAGCGATAGATAAAAACAAAATATGGAAAGGAGTAGGTTTTATTCCATACGATTATTTAAGGAAAGCTTGGCAGAAGGTATTATTAGATTGGCTAAAACAGAAATATCCGGAAAGCACTAGAATAAAAGAACAGATAAATAGATTATACAAACAATATCAGAAAGGGTTCTACGTATATGCAGAGAGGCGGATGAAAAGCGCGAAAGGGGCAGCTAAATACATAGGGAGATACCTGGCACGGCCAGCGATAGCGGAATATAGAATATTAGAATATGACGGAGAGCGGGTACGATTCTGGTATGAAGATCATGAGACACACGAACGGAAAGAAGAAGAACTGGGGGTATTAGAATTTATCGGAAGGCTAATATACCATATACCGAAGAAGAACTTTAAGATGGTGAGACGGTATGGGTTGTATCGGCGAGATATGAACAAACTGGCCCAGAAAATCATTGGATTGTGGAACTGGGTAAACCGGAAAGCAAATGTAATAAAAAGGTCGAAGCAAAGCAGGGCAAAGAGCTGGAAAGAACGGATGGAAGAGGCATTTGGAAAAAATCCATTAAAATGTCCATGTTGTGGGCAGGAGATGGAGTTATGGAGGATATGGCATTACAAATATGGAACCATATGGTCATTTGAGAAGGATGGGGTGATTTACATTGATGAAAAAGAAAAGAAAAAACGAAATGGCCGAGATAGAAGATCTACTGCTGGACTGGGAGCTTCCCTTCGAAGGACAGAAAAAGGAAACCTATTACAATTATCATTGTCAGAAATGTGGATATAAAGAGGAAGTGCCAGCATTTATCGTAGATGAGATGAAAGCTATGGACAAATTAGATAACCTGGGCTCATCAGGAATGCCAATTTTGGAATGTCCTTATTGTCCTGGAGGCATGGTTTATAAAGGAGAAAAAGAGTAGGCATTGCGGCTTACTCGTTTAAGTCGCCCGAAGGGCGAATTTGTTCTATTCTTTACCTCCAGGCAGGAAAAGAAACAATACTATCGAATATAATAAATTGAGTACTTACTCGAAAAGGAGGGAGGGAGGGGAAGTGGCCAGAACCCGTAAAGGAGAAGAAACCAGGCAGCGGATCCTGGCAGCAGCCCTGAAGCTATTCAGTGCCAGAGGTTATGCCGGTACTTCTACAAGAGAGATTGCCCGGGAGGCAGGGGTGGCAGAGGGTACTATTTTTCATTATTTTCCTACCAAAAAAGCTCTCCTGCAGGGTGTACTGGAACCGATTATGATCAGCAGTCTGATGCGAACCTGGGCGGAGACCGAACAATTGCCCCTGGCCCAGGCGCTGGAGAAGATTCTGCGGCAGCGGCTGACTATCATCGAGCAGAATCAGGAGCTGTTCAAGCTGATTTTGCTGGAAGCAGCTCTGCAGCCAGAATTGAGGGAGTATTTGCTCAAGGAAATAATCTTGCCTCTACGGGCAGCAGTACTGGAATTTCTGGAGAAGAAATTGGACAGAGAAAAGCTGAGGCCTGTAAATCGAACGGCCCTGGTTCAAATATTACTGGGGGCGATGGTTTCGTCTTTAATGTATAAGGGCTTGCTCAAGCCTGCTTTGCCTGAAGAACCGGAGATGGATAAGATGATAGCTGAAATGATAAAAATTATCATGGAAGGGGTGACTAATGATGAAGGGAGTTAGAATTGTGGTGGTCCTGCTGGTGCTGGCAGGACTGGGCTGGTATGGCTGGCTGAAACAGCAGGGAAAACCAGCAGAAGATGTTTATAACGGCTGGGTTGAAGGCGAGGAATACCGGGTAGTGGCGGAAACGGCCGGCAAGGTCAAGGAGGTACTGGTAAAGGAAGGGGAGCTGGTCAAGGCTGGCCAGGTAGTGGCTAAACTGGATGATGAAGCGGCCCGCCTGCAGCTGGCGCTGGCGCAGGCTAACCGGGCAGCGGCCGAAGCCAGGGCTGGTGATGTGAAAGCAGGTAGCCGTCCGCAACAAATCGCCCAGGCCCAGGCCCAGGTACGGGCTCTGCAGGCTTCTTTGCAGGGAGCTCTGGAGAATTTGAAGCGTTTGCAAAGTCAGCGCCAGGATGTAGAGGAGCTGGTCCAAACCGGGGGAGCTACCGCTGACCAGCTGGAAGCCGCAAAAGCGGCAGAAGCCAGTGCCCGGGCCGCTGTAAATAGCCTCAAGGCTCAGATTGATGCTGCCAGGGAGCAAGTCCGCTTACTCCAGGCGGGAGCTACCTCCTATTCCCTCTCTGCCCAGGACGCCCAGGTGGAGGCAGCTCGTCAGCAGGAGGCCCTGGCCCAATTGCAGGTGAATAAGGCCCGGGTAGTAGCTCCGGTAAGGGGAGTGGTTCAGAATATCCTTCTCAAGGTGGGGGAGCTGGCCAATCCCGGTTCTACCCTGTTAAATCTGGTAGATCAGGACCGCCTTTATGTAAATATCTTTGTACCCCAGAGCCAGCTGGACCGGGTGCAACTGGGAAGGAAGGCGATAGTGGAGGCGGAAAATGGCAAGCTCAAAGGGGAAGGCAAAATCGTCTATATTTCTCCCCAGGGGGAATTTACACCTAAAAATATTCAAACCAGGGAAGAAAGAGCCACTCAAGTCTTCAAAGTAAAAGTTGAAATCACTTCCGGCGGGTCCAGTGGCTTTAAACCGGGCCAGGCGGTGGAAGTCAGGCTGAAATAGGGGGAGTGGCCAGTGGAATATGCCATCAAGGTAGAAAACCTGACCAAGATTTTTGGTGACCGCAAGGCAGTAGATAACCTTTCCTTTGCCATCAAGCCGGGACAAATTTTTGGCTTTCTTGGCCCTAATGGTTCCGGCAAATCCACCACCATCCGCATGTTGTGCGGAATTCTCACTCCGACCTCAGGCAAGGGGACAGTGCTGGGCATAGACCTGAAGGATGGGGAAAAGATTAAACAGCATATAGGCTATATGTCGCAGAAGTTTAGCCTTTATGAGGATTTAACTGTCAGGGAAAACATGCGCTTTTATGGCGGGGTATATGGGTTAAAGGGCAAGAAACTGGAGGAGCGTTACCGTTATCTCCTGGACTTGACCGGTTTGGGGGACCGGGAGGAACAGCTGGCGGGTACACTATCAGGGGGCTGGAAACAACGACTGGCCCTGGCCTGTGCCCTTTTACATGAGCCCCAGCTGCTGTTTTTAGATGAACCTACTGCCGGGGTTGACCCCTTGTCCCGACGCATTTTCTGGCAGTTGATTCACCGCCTGGCAGAAGAGGGAGTAACAATCCTGGTCACTACCCACTATATGGATGAGGCAGAACAATGTGATGTACTGGGCTTTATCTTTCAAGGGCGTTTGCTGGATTTCGGTGCCCCGGCGGAAATCAAGGCCCGGCACGGAGGACAATCAGTGGAGGATATATTCATCAATTTTGTGGCTGGGCAAGAGGCTAAGGCGGGTGAAAGCCGATGAGCTGGGTGCGACTGAAAGCGATAATATGGAAAGAATTTATTCAAATCAGCCGGGACCGACCCAGTTTGGCCATGATTTTTGGGGTACCGGTTATGATGATGCTGCTTTTTGGTTATGCCATCAGTACTGATGTGGAAAACATCGCGACCCTGGTCTGTGATCAAAGTAAAACCAGAGCCAGCCGGGAGCTGGTGAGTGCCATGGCCAATACCGGTACCTTTGATTTACGCTACTGGACCGAAAATCCCGGGGAAGTCCGCCGTTATCTGGATGGCGGGATAGCCAGGGTGGCTCTGATTATTCCTCCAGATTACAGTAAGCGTTTAGCCCGGGGAGAAATGGCCCAGGTTCAGGTTTTGCTGGATGGATCTGATCCGCTGGTGGCCCGCACTGCCCTTTCGGCAGCCCAGATGCTGGCCCAGTCTCTAAATCTCAATCTGGTTACCCAGCGTCTGGAACGGCAGGGAGCGGGGCCGGGGTTGAATTTGGCTCTGGATATGAGGACGAGAGTTTGGTATAACCCTAATCTGGAAAGTCTGCGGTTTAATATCCCGGGGCTAATGGGTCTGGTTTTGCAGAACATAACAGTGATTCTCACCGCTTTTGCCCTGGTGCGGGAGCGGGAACGGGGGACTCTGGAGCAAATCATTATTACTCCCATCAAGCCGGTGGAACTGATTATCGGCAAACTGGTTCCTTATGTATTTATCGGCTTTTTTGATCTCTTGCTGGTACTGGCGGTGGCGGTTTTCTGGTTCGGGGTGAAAATTTCTGGCAGCGTGGCGTTGCTGCTGGCGTTAGCTACTATCTTTCTGGCCTGTGCGCTGGGGATGGGTATGTTTGTTTCTACCGTTGCCCGAAACCAGCTGCAGGCTATGCAGATGGCCTTTTTGATTCTGTTGCCCAGTATTCTTTTGTCCGGGTTTTTGTTTCCCCGGGAATCCATGCCTAAAATCATCTATTGGATTGGGCAGGTTCTACCATTAACCTACTTTTTGCAGATTGTCCGCGGCATCGTGCTGCGGGGAGCGGATTTTTCCCATCTCTGGCAGGTATCATTCTGGCTGGCTGTGCTGACGGCAATCATCTGTACTCTTTCCGTTTTGCGCTTCCGTAAACGGCTGGATTAAAAGAGATTGAGCAAAGCCTCTACCACCCTGGCGTCAAAGCGGCCGGCAACCGCTTCCTGGCGCAAGAGGTGGTAAATTTTTTCCCTGGGCAGGGCAGCCCGATAGGGACGGTCATCAGCCAGGGCCTGATAATAATCAGCTACTGCCAGGATACGAGCGGGCAAGGGCAGTTGGTCTGCCCGCAGACGGGAAGGATAGCCACTGCCATCCAGTTTTTCGTGATGAGCGGCGGCCCAGAAGGCCAGCTCCTCCAGACCGGGGATTTCCATCAACAGCCGTTCGGTATAATAGGCGTGGGCGATGATGCGGCTGTATTCCTGGGGAGTGAGCTGGTCTGGCTTATCCAGGATAGCCGAGGGGACAGCCAGCTTGCCCAGGTCATGTAAGAGACCAGCCAGATAGAGCTGACGGCACTGAGCGGCTGGCAGGCCCAGGGCCTGGCCCAGGTAGAAGGCGGTATTGGCAACCCGGCGGCTGTGGGCGGCGGTATAGGGGCTTTTGGCATCCACCAGGTCAGCGAAAAGGAGGGCTAAATGTTTCAGAGATGCCCGCTGGATTTCCTGATCAAAAACCTGGCTGCGGCGGCGGATGGCCTGGGCTAAATTGCGATGGGCCAGGTCATAATAAACACGAGGTTCCTGCAAAAGTTCCAGACAGGCATCGGCTACTACAGGAGCCAGGCGTTTGCCTTTTTCCTTTTCCACAAAGGCGACAATCCGTTCCTGCACCGGTAGCAGGTCATAGTCCTGGCCAAACTGGTTTTCAATCTGATCGGCCAGGAAAAGGAGCTGGGCTTCTATGGGAATCTCCTCACCGCTCAAGCCCAGTGGGAAACCGCTGCCATCCCAGGCTTCGTGATGAGCAGCGATAATAGGAGCGATTTCAGTTAACAAAGGGAGCTGGGTGGACCAGCGGGCCCCGGCCAGAGGGTGAGATTCTACCGGGAGCTGAGCATTGACTTTGCCGATATCATGGAGCAGACCGCCATAAAAAACCAGGCGCAGGCGGTCAGGAGCAAGTCCCAGTTTTTCGCCGGTGCGTAAGGCCAGATAGGCTACCCGCTGGGCGTGCTCCAGTTTTTTGTTTTCCGCCAGGTCGAGGGCCAGGGAGAAGGTACTGATTAAAGTGAACAAAGATACTTTCCAGCTATCCATTTTTTTGCCACTCCTTTGCAGGTATTTGCTGCCTGATGAAGAATATCTTAACATAAAAACTTTTGACAATCTATGATTTTTGCTATATGATATAATTAATAATAATTCCTAATAAGACTAAAAACAAGGGGGTATTTTAAATGGACAGAGTTGGAGCGATCAAAATAAAAGAAGGGATTTACTGGGCAGGGGCCCTGAACCCGGATTTAAGGGTATTTGATATTGTGATGGAAACAGCCCATGGCACTACATATAACTCTTATGTTGTCAAAGGGGCAAAGATAGCGGTATTTGAAACTGTCAAGGAGCGCTTTTTCTCCGAATACCTGACCCGGCTGAAAGAGGTAGTGAACCCTGCTGATATTGATTATATCATTGTTGACCATACTGAACCGGATCATGCTGGCAGCGTCTTTGCTCTGCTGGACCTGGCTCCTAATGCCAAAGTGGTGGGGTCCAAATCTGCTTTGCGCTTTCTGAAAGCCATTACCAACCGGGAATTTCCGTCGATTGAGGCCAAAGAGGGCATGACTATAGACCTGGGAGGGAAAACCTTGCAGTTTATTATGGCCCCCTTCCTGCACTGGCCGGATTCTATGTATACCTACATTCCCGAGGATAAAGTCCTGATCACCTGTGATAGTTTTGGCAGCCATTACAGCAGCCCTATGATTTTTGATGACCTGGTCGGGGATTTCAGTTCTGACCTGCGTTATTACTATGATGTAATCATGAGTCCTTTCGCCAGCTACGTACTGGAGGCCATCAATAAAATCCGCAATTTGCCCATAGATGTATTCTGTCCGGGACATGGTCCTGTTCTGCGCAGCAAGGGCTGGGAAATTGTTGACCTCTATGAACAGTGGAGCAAGCAATTGCTGGCAGAGCAGCACCAGGGTCCGGTGTTGATCGCCTATATTTCAGCTTATGGCTACACCAAGGCGATGGCGGCAGAGATCGCCCGGGGGATTGCCAGTGTCAATAGCTGTGAAGTAGAAGTGGTGGATATTACCGAAATACCGCTGAGCGAGTTGAAGACAAAAATAGAACGAGCCCGGGCTTTTCTGGTCGGCTCCCCTACCATTAACAGGGATGCTGTCAAACCCGCCTGGGATATGCTCTCGGTGGTATGTCCCATCAAGAATAAGAACAAACCTGTTGCCGCTTTCGGTTCCTATGGCTGGAGCGGGGAGGCAACCAGAATGCTGGAGGAACGGATGAGTGCCCTGGGCCTCAAGGTAGTGCAACCGGCATTGCGGGTCAACTTTAAACCCAGTGAGAAGGAACTCAGGGACTGT
Organism: Carboxydocella sp. JDF658; assembly: GCF_002049395.1. NCBI lineage: Bacteria > Bacillati > Bacillota > Clostridia > Eubacteriales > Clostridiales Family XVI. Incertae Sedis > Carboxydocella > Carboxydocella sp. JDF658. The sequence goes on from NZ_BDLR01000017.1 coordinate 13,930, forward strand.
TTTGAGTTCGGGGTGGCCTTTGCTCAAAGCCTGGGCAAAGATGAAACCGGTCGCTAGAGGAGATGGGAAAGGGGTATGGCCGATGGCAATAGTAATTTTGGGCGGCGGGGTAGCTGCTGTTAGTGCCATAGAAGGCATTCGCCAGCAGGATAAAGAGCAACCGGTTGTTCTGGTTGCAGCAGAAAAGTACCTACCATATTACCGTTTGCGCCTATCCTTTCTTCTGGGCCAGGAGTTTGAGGTAGAAAAGTTTTTGTTAAAACCTCCGGCCTGGTATCAGGAAATGGGGGTGGAGCTAAGGCTGGGAATAAAGGCGGAAAGGATTGATCCCGCTTCCCGTCAGGTGTGGTTAGAAGACGGAAGTGTCCTTTCCTATTCATCCCTGATTATAGCCACCGGAAGCCGGGCCTTTTTGCCACCGGTACCGGGCAATCAGCTGGCAGGAGTTTTTACCCTGCGCACCGCTGAGGATGCCCAACGAATCAATGAATTCGCCCGGCCAGGCCAAAAAGGGATCATCATCGGAGGGGGACCGCTGGGGCTGGAAGCGGCCTGGACTCTCAGTCAGCGCGGTATTCAGGTGGCGGTATTAGAACACAATCCGCGTTTGTTGCCTCGCCAGGTGGATGAAAAAGCTTCAGCCTACCTCCACCGGGCTGCCCAGAGAGCGGGGATTGAACTGGTGCTGGCTGCCCAGGCCCAGGCCATTACCGGCACGGAAAAAGTAGAAGCTTTGCAACTGGCTGATGGCCGACAGCTGCTGGCGGATTTTATTCTCTTTTCCACCGGAGTACGGCCCAATCTGGAAATAGCCCAGGCTGCCGGACTTGCCTGCCAGCGGGGCATTGTGGTCGACCGGTATCTTCGCACTTCCCAGGACCAAATCTGGGCTTGCGGGGACGTGGCGGAATACAATGGCCAGGTCTGGGGGCTGTGGCCAGTGGCTCAGGCTCAGGGGCGGGTAGCCGGGATGAATGCTGCTGGCGCTGAGGAAAAATACGTAGAGGTGCCGCCGCCATCCATTCTTAAAGTCATGGGCACCTCCGTCTTCTCCATAGGCAACTGGGCTGAGAGTGGTAGCCAGAAAGTCAAGGAAGACGAAGAGGGCTTTTATTGCAAATTGTGTTTCCAGGGCCGTCAGCTCACTGGTGCCATAGTCATTGGAGATGAGGGCCTGGCCCGGCAGTTAAAACGGGCGGTGGAAAAAGGCATGGAAACGGACCCGGAAGCAGATTTTTCCCGGATTCTGGCGGATCTGGGACAGGGATAAAAAGAAAGGAGATGTTCTTATGGAAAAATACGTCTGTGTTATTTGCGGCTATGTCTATGACCCGGCAGTTGGGGATACGGATAATGGGATTGCTCCTGGCACTCCTTTTGAAGCTCTGCCGGCAGACTGGGTTTGCCCCATGTGTGGCGCTGGCAAGGAAGATTTCGAAAAAGAGTAAGGCTTTTGGCCCCGGGAAAGCCCGGGGCCTTTCTGGCAAGGAGGATAAGATTGTATGCGCAAGCTATTGTTGCTTGTAATCGTATTGCTGGTCATCATTACTGGCTGTGCCAGACAGACTACCTCTCCTCCGCAGCTGGATAATAAAACGGCGGCCATAGTGAACGGCGAAAAGATCAGCACCGTTGACTTTGAACGCCGGGTAGAGAAGAAAAAGTTTGTCCTCACGGCTCAGGGCACGGATTTTAACGGGCCCAGCCGGGAGCATGCCCTGACCATGCTCCGGGAAGAGGTAATCGCTGACCTGGTCAGGGAAACTTTATTAATGCAGGAGGCGACCAGACTAAAGCTGATAGCTACTGATGCGGAAGTAGAGGCGGTTATCAAGGAAATCCGGGCCAATTTTCCCGATGAGGCCACCTTCCAGGCTACAATGCAGGCCCGGGGGCTGACAGTGGAGGCGATGCACAAATATAACCGGCTCCAGCTGACACGACAGAAGCTGGTGCAATACTGGGGCGGGGAGGATAAACTGCAGGAAAGGTTGGCAGAGGTGGAAAAAAAGGCGAAGATCCGTATTAATGATCAGGTAGTGGAACGGATATTGCAAGAAATTTAAATATAATCCCCACTAACTATATTGACATACTTAGATATACATGCTATTGTTATACTACACAAATAAATAGGCGACTCTTATCGCGAGTGGTGGAGGGACTGGCCCGATGAAGCCCGGCAACAGCCGCCTGAAGGCGGAAATGTGCCAAATCCTGCAGGCAAAAGCCTGAGAGATGAGAGGGAAGCATGGTTATGCCAGGCGCCTCTCGGGCGCTTTTAATTTTTTCAAGAAAGGGGAAAGGATAATGAACAAAAAACCAGGCTTTGATACGATTGCACTTCATGGCGGGCAACAACCTGATCCTGCTACTGGAGCCAGGGCTGTGCCCATTTATCAGACTACATCCTATTGCTTCCGTGATTCCCAGCATGCGGCCGACCTGTTTGCCCTGAAGGAAGCGGGCAATATTTATACCCGGATTATGAATCCCACTACTGATGTGTTTGAACAGCGGATGGCCCAGCTGGAAGGAGGAGTAGGGGCACTGGCTGTTTCCTCCGGTCAGGCGGCTATCACTTTCTCCATCCTTAACCTGGCCCAGGCCGGTGATGAAATCGTAGCTTCCAGCAGTCTTTATGGCGGGACCTATAACCTGTTTGCCCACACCCTCCCTAAACTGGGGATCAAGGTGATTTTCGTCGACTCCCGGGATCCGGAAAATTACCGACAGGCTATTACCCCTAAGACCAAAGCCCTTTATGGAGAACTGATCGGGAACCCGCGCCTGGATGTGCTGGATATAGAAAGGGTGGCGGAAATCGCTCATGAAAACGGGATTCCCCTGATTGTGGACAACACCCTGGGGACGCCTTACCTCTGCCGGCCCATAGAACATGGAGCGGATATAGTGGTCCATTCGGCCACCAAGTTTATCGGAGGCCATGGGACTTCTATTGGCGGGGTCATTATTGACGGGGGCAAATTTGACTGGTCGGCCAGTGGTAAATTCCCCGGTCTGACTGAACCCGACCCCAGCTACCACGGGATGAAATACCATGAAGCCCTGGGACCGCTGGCTTATATCGTTAAGGCCAGAGTGCAGTTATTGCGGGATCTGGGTTCCTGCTTGAGTCCCTTCAACAGCTTCCTTTTCCTGCAGGGTCTGGAAACCCTGTCCCTGCGCATGGAGCGGCATAGCAGCAATGCCCTGCAAGTAGCCCGCTGGTTGGAACAGCATCCCCTGGTAGAATGGGTTAACTATCCTGGTTTGGCAAGCAGCCCGGAATACGCCAGGGCACAAAAATACCTGCCCCGGGGCCAGGGAGCTATCCTGACCTTTGGCATTAAGGGCGGTCTGGAGGCAGGCCGGAAATTTATCGATAGCCTTGAATTATTCTCCCATCTGGCCAATGTAGGGGATGCCAAATCCCTGGTCATTCATCCGGCCTCTACCACCCACCAGCAATTAACTCCGGAACAGCAATTGACAACCGGGGTAACGGAAGAAATGATCCGTCTCTCCATTGGTTTGGAAGATGTCAATGACCTGATCGCTGACCTGGATCAGGCCCTGCAAAAAGCCCAGGCCTAAGGCCTGGACTTATTTTTGCAGTAATAGACGGGCACCGATAACCAGGAGCAAGAGACCGGCCAGGTGGGTCCATTGGGGCTGTTTGGGCGTAAGACCAGCCAGGCCCAGATAATCCAGCAAGGCGGCGGTGCTGACCTGGCCGACGATAATTGCTGTAGTGGCGGAAATGGCCCCCAGGCGGCTAATGCCCAGCACGACGGTAGCAATAATGGCTACATTGATAAAACCCCCCAGATAGGCATACCAGGGGACTGTACTGATTTTCCCCCAGGTTGGAAAACCGGTACCGGTAAAAATCAGCACCGCCCCCACTCCCGCCAGTCCCAGCAAATGTACCAGCAGGGTGGCAGGCCAGAGGCCGAGGTTTTTGTTGAGCAGGGTGTTAAGTACCCCTTGTACAGCCATCAGGGACCCGGCTGCCACCGGAATCAACAGTGCAGTCCAATTGCTCATTATCTCCCCTCCCGTGTCGAAAAAGATAATTACATTTATTATTCTGGCTATTAATGTAATGTTTTATGTAAAAAGAGGATTTTTTTGCAGCAGGGAGAATACAAATAAATTATTAGATAGCAGGCAGAATAACTCGGGCTCATAGCGGAGAAAGGGGCTTGGGGAGATGAAACTGAATCTGAGGACCAGGTTAACGCTGATTCTAGCGGTGCTTGTCTTCTTTTCCTGTGGTCTGACGGGCTGGCTGGCGGTCTATCGGGCTAAATCAGTGATTGAAGACGAAATGCTGGACCAGGTTAAACGGATATCCTTGCATTTGGACAAAAAAATAGAAGGGGATTTTGAAATGATCATGGCCCGCCTGGGAGTAATTAATGCTGCCGAAGGGACCAAGTGGCAGGAACTCAAGGCGGAATTGCAACGGCTGGTCACTGCTGAGCTGGTAGGCAGCGCAGATGAGATGGGAGCAGCCTACCATGTGGAAGGTCGGGACTGGCTGGTGGCGGTAAAGGAACCGCCGGGCGGAGAACTGTTTTTGCGCCAGTTATTGCGCAGGGTACATCAGCTGGAAAACAAAAACATCTGGGAAGAACACCTTTTTACTGAAAATGGTGTACAGATGATTGTGCGTCCCCTGATCCGTAATGACCAGATAATTGGTCATGTCTTTGTCTGGCGAACTATTGAACCCATTGAAAATCTGGTCGATAAACTGAAAACCGAAATTTTACTGGTTTTTATTTTAACCTTTGTTATGGGCCTGGCGGGGGTTTTCTGGTTATCCCGGGCCCTGCTGACAGATGTAGACAAAATCAAGGAAGGGATTCAGAGGTTGAAATTTGATTTGCATTCTCCTCTGCCCAAAGTAGGAAGTGAGCTGGAGGAGATTGCGGCTGCTATTGAAACCCTGTCGGTTTCCTTCCTGAACTTGCAGGAAGCCAGCAAGGGGCTGGTGGCTTCCCGCTATCTGGACGAAACCCTGCAACGAGGCCTGGAAATGATAGAAAGAGTATTCGGGGCCAAATATGCCGCTATTTTCCTGTATGATGAAAAGGCTGATGAGCTGAGCATTAAAGCATCCATTGGCTTAAGCCGGGAATATGTCAAAACCGTAAGGATGAAAAAAGGGGAAGGTTATAGCGGCAGGGTCATGTTGACCGATTTGCCATCTGCAACCGATGATTTGCGCAGGGATGAACGCACTGTCTGGGTGCAGATGGTACGCTTTGAAGGGATCGTTTCCCTGCTGGTGGTACCTTTAAGGGGCAAGGGGGGGCTGCTGGGAACCATTGAGGTCTATACCAAACATAAACACACTTTTACCCCCAGTGAGATCAGTCTGCTTTCATCTCTGGCTCACCAGATCGGGTTATCGGTGGAAAATGCCATGCTCTTTGAGGAAATGCAAACCAGAGCAATTACCGACCGTTTAACTGGTTTATATAACCAGAAGCAATTTTATGAACTACTGCAATCAGAGATTGCGGCTGCGCAGTTATATAAAAAGCCTCTTTCCTTGTTGATGCTGGATGTCGACTTTTTCAAGCAGTACAATGATACCTTTGGCCATCCGGCCGGGGACCGTCTGTTAAAGGAATTTGCCCGTATTCTGGTGGAGAATGTGCGACCTGATGATATTGTCGCCCGTTACGGGGGTGAGGAATTTGCCATTATCCTGCGGGAGACTTCCCTGGAACAGGCTCTGGACATTGCGGAACGCATACGCCAGAAAGTGGCTGATTCCAGGTTTGAAGGCCGGCTCCAGCAACCCAGTGGACGGATAACCTGTTCCATCGGGATTGCCCAGTATCCCGTTCATGCCAAAACCCTGGAAGACCTGGTCAAACGGGCAGATGAAGCTCTGTACCGGGCCAAGTACAATGGCCGTAACCGGGTGGCTTACCACCTGACCTTTATGGATGCTCTGCTGGAGTCTCTGCCGGCGGAAGAGAAAAACAAGCTGGAACGGCTAAAGACTATGATTACAGTCATCAATGCCCGGGACCGCTATACTTTCGGGCATAGCGAACGGGTGATGATGCTGGCCTGTAAAGTAGGAGAACGAATGGGTCTGACGGCAGAACGCCTTAATCTGTTACAACTGGCAGCCTATTTCCATGATATTGGTAAAATGGAAGTAACTAAGGAGATTTTGTGCAAAGAAGGCGATTTAACAGAAGCAGAATGGGAACAGTTAAAACAACACGCTGTTGCCGGTGGGGCAGTGGTCAAGACCATACCGGTTCTGGCAGAAGCAGCCCTGATTATCCGCCATCACCATGAACGCTATGATGGTTCCGGATATCCTGACGGATTGGCGGGAGATAATATACCTCTGGAGGCCCGGATCCTGGCGGTGGTGGATGCCTGGGATGCCATGACCAGTACCCGGGTGTTCCGGGAAGCCAAAGGTCCGGAACAGGCTCTGTTGGAAATCAGGGAACAGAGCGGGAAACAGTTTGATCCCCGAATTGTAGAAATCTTTACTGCCCTGGTTGAAGGAGGTGAGCTAAATGGCCCAGGTAGTCATCAATGTCGAGGGCATGAGCTGCGGCCATTGTAAAATGGCAGTGGAAAAGGCGCTGAAGCAGGTTGGTGGGGTCACTGAGGCTGTAGTGGATCTGGCAGCCAAACAAGTGACAGTTACCTATGATGAAAATCAAACTGGTTTAGCTGCTTTGCATGCTGCCATTGAAGAGGCCGGCTATGATGTAGTCAAGTAAGTAAAAGGGCAATCCCTGAATACGGGTATTGCCCTTTTACTTTTTTGGCAGAATATAACCTGAGGTGGTAAGATTTGTACAGCAGAGTGGATCGTACCGGGGAAATAGCCTGGAAAATAGCCAATTACCTCTGGCGTTACCGGCATTTGCGGGAATTGAAGGCCATTGGCGAGGTGGTCAGGGCTTTGCTGCAGGAACTGGGTCCGACTTTTATCAAACTGGGACAGGTAGCCAGTACCCGGCCGGATCTTCTGCCGGAAGAATTGTGTCAGCAGTTGCGGGAGTTACAGGATCAGGCCGGCTTGATGAGCCCTGAAGAAGTAAAGGTTCAGGTCCAGTGCGGCTTAGGCCGCTCGGTAGAAGAGCTTTTTGCTTATTTTGACTGGCAACCTCTGGCCTCTGCTTCCATCGCCCAGGTGCATTTTGCTATTTTGCCCAGCGGGGAAAAGGTAGCTGTTAAAATCAAGCGGGCCGGGATTGAACGACAGATCAACGGGGACCTGGTTGCCCTGGAGCGGCTGCTGCCTTATCTGCAAAAAGTGAGAGTAATCCAGGAGACGCTGGATAGTGAGCAGCTTTATCAGCAATTCCGGCGCATTATCCGACGGGAACTGGATTTCTCGGCAGAAGGACTGGCGGTAGAACATTTTGCCTTTCTCTATCGGGAATGTCCCTGGCCTGTGCGCTTGCCCCGGGTTTTCTGGGAATATAGCAGTAAGGATGTACTGACTATGGAATATATCGCGGGAGAAAAACTATCTGTCCTGGCTGAGCGGGAGGAATGGGAACAAAGACGGCAGCTGGCACGGCACTGGCTGGGGGTTTTTCTTTATCCCCTGTTTAATGCCGGGGTTTTTCATGCCGATCCTCATCCCGGCAATATCCTGGTGGATGGAGAGGGCAAAATAGTTCTGCTGGATTTTGGGGCTGTAGGCCGGTTTGATCAACAGTTTCGGGAACAGGTAGCACAGCTGATGGTAGCTTTATGGCGGCAACGGACTGATGAGGTAGTGGAATTAACCCTCAAGATGGGTCAACCCCGGGGCCGGGTGGATTTTTACCGGTTATTCGAGGATCTGGCCTGCCTGCTGGAGCGAACCAGGGGCATGGGGAGAGGGAAAATCTCCTTTGGCCAGATCATTCAGGGCATGGTGGGAATTGCGGTTAATCATCAGATTCGCATGCCGCCTCCTTTTTTTCTGCTGGGCAAGGCTCTATTGCTGGCTGAGGGGCTGGCGGTTCAGCTGGATCCGGAAATCAATATCCTGGAGGTAGCGGAACCCCTGGGCCGTCAGGCTCTGGTACGGGAATGGCAGGGGTGGTGGCAGGATTTGCCCCGCTGGTGGGGAGAATGGCAGAAACTGAATCGGGACCTGCCCCGGCAGATGCACGTAATTCTGGAGCAATTGGCCAGGGGGGAAATGCGCTTTATTTTTCATCACCGTAATTTGCAGTGGTTATATGATATGCTGGAAGTCATATCCAGTCGGTTGGCTTTGAGTATGATTGTAGCGGCCATTACTGTTGGTTCGGCCCTGATTTTGCATGCCGGTTTTGGCCCCAAGGTATTTGGCTATCCTGTTCTGGGGGTATCCGGTTTTCTGGTTTCCACTTTCTTTGGCGCCTGGATGGCCATGATTTTACTGAAAAAGGTAAAATAGGGGTTGTAGAGGTACTGACCCAGCTGTTATAATATACAAAAGTAAAAATCAGCTGTTATAAAGGGGAGGGAGTGGCTTGGATAAAAACATGGAAAGGGAAATTCTTGAGCTACTGGAACAGAATAGCCGCTACACAACGGCGGAAATAGCAAGCTTGCTGGGAGAACCGGAGGAGGAGGTGGCCCAGGCTATCGCCCGACTGGTGGCGGACAGGGTAATTGTCAAATACCATACCATCATTAACTGGGAGAAATTCGGTGATGATGCTGTTTCCGCCATGATCGATGTCAAGATCACTCCCCAGCGGGATAAGGGCTATGATGCCGTAGCCCGGCGCATCTACCGCTATCCCGAGGTCAAGTCGGTTTTTCTGATGTCAGGGGCTTATGACCTGGCGGTACTGATCGAGGGACGCACTCTGAAAGAAGTGGCCCTGTTTGTGGCGGAAAAACTGGCTACTCTTGAAGATGTGCAGAGCACCACCACCCATTTTGTGTTAAAAAAGTACAAACAGGCCGGTGTAATTCTGGATGAGGATGCCGGTGATGATGAGCGGCTGGTGGTGTCACCGTGATTGAGAAGGTGGCCACTCTGGTCCGGGAGCTTCCGCCTTCCGGGATCAGGCGTTTTTTTGACCTGGTAGCAGAAACTCCAGGGGTGATTTCCCTGGGGGTAGGGGAACCGGATTTCGTCACACCCTGGGCGGGCCGGGAGGCCTGTATCTGGGGGCTGGAGAAGGGGAAAACCCACTATACCAGCAATCATGGCTTGCTGGAATTGCGGGAAGCCATTAGCAGGGATGTGGAGGCTAACCTGGGGGTGAGCTATGACCCCAGACGAGAAATTATGGTGACCGTTGGCGTATCGGAAGCCCTGGATATTGCTTTGAGGGCTCTGCTCAATCCAGGGGAAGAAGTGATTATCCCTGAGCCTTCTTATGTTTCCTATCAGCCCTGTACTTTGCTGGCCGGAGGACGGCCGGTGCCAGTAGCGACCAGCTGGGAAGATGGATTCCGCTTGACGCCGGCGGCTCTGGAACAGGCTTTGACCCCTCGCACCAAGGCGGTTTTGCTCTGTTATCCCAATAATCCGACTGGTACTACCCTGAGCCGTCAGGACCTGGAAGGGATCGCCGAAATCGCCCGGGCCCGAGATCTTATCGTTATTGCCGATGAAATTTATCATCATCTGACCTATGGGCGGCAGCATTTTAGTATCGCAGCTTTACCGGACATGAAAGAGCGTACCATTTTGCTAAATGGTTTCTCCAAAGCCTATGCTATGACGGGCTGGCGCCTGGGTTATGCCTGCGCTCATCCTGATCTGATCAGTGCGATGGTGAAAATTCACCAGTATACCATGCTCTGTGCCCCGATTACAGCGCAGCTGGCCGCACTGGAAGTGCTGAAAAGCTGCCGGGGGGAAATGGAGGCAATGGTACGGGAATATGATCGACGGCGGCGACTGGTAGTGGCTGGATTGAGGGAAGCAGGCCTGGAGTGCCATGAACCGGAAGGGGCCTTTTATGTCTTTCCTTCCATTCGCAGTACAGGACTAACTTCCGAGCAGTTTGCCACCGAGTTGCTGCGGGAGCAAAAGGTGGCGGTAGTGCCGGGGTCGGCTTTTGGGGCAGCCGGCGAAGGCTGTATCCGTATTTCCTATGCCTATTCCCTGGCCCAGTTACAGGAGGCCTTAAAGCGTATCAGGATGTTCGTGCAGTCCAGGATGGCAGGATAGTAGAGCTGAGCATGAGCAGGAAGCCAGGAAAGAGCAGAACGGAGGTATGGTAGAATGATTAAATGGGTGTTGCTGGTTCTTTTTGTTTCAATCCTGATCGGCAGTGGTTGGTGGGCGCGCAGCAAAAACAGGACACCGGGAGACTTCTTTCTGGGAGGCAGGAAGGTCGGGCCCTGGATGACTGCTTTTGCTTATGGTACCACTTACTTTTCTGCCGTTCTTTTTGTTGGTTATGCCGGTAAAGTAGGATGGGGGTTTGGTTTAAGCGCTCTCTGGGTCGCTCTCGGCAATGCCCTGCTGGGCAGCTGGCTGGCCTGGAAGGTGCTGGCCCGTCCCACCAGGCAAATGACAGAGCGCCTGGGAGTGATGACTATGCCGGAATTTTTCCGGGCCCGCTATCAGAGTCCGCTGATGAAGGTACTGGCATCCAGTTTGATTTTTGTTTTCCTAGTGCCTTATTCTGCTTCCGTTTACATGGGCTTAAGCTACCTTTTTGAACAAATCTTTGGTCTTCCCTACGCCCTGGTGGCCTGGCTGATGGCTGCCGTGACGGCAGTATTTCTTATTCTGGGCGGTTATCTGGCAGTAGCGGTTACAGATTTTATTCAGGGGATTGTCATGCTGGGGGGAGTCGGAGTGATGACCTGGTATATCCTCCATGCTCCCCAGGTAGGCGGTCTGGCTACCGGTATCAGCCGGCTGGCAGAGAAGGGGAGCCAGCTGGTCAGTTTTTTTCCCCAGGGCCCGGGTCTGGAGCAATTGCTGGCCCTGGTCTTGCTTACCAGCTTTGGTACCTGGGGGATGCCCCAGATGGTGCAAAAATTCTGTGCAATTCGCGATGAGAAAGTGGTCTACACCGCTACTCGTATCACTACCTTATTTGCCCTGTTGATTTCCGGAGCAGCTTATGGCATCGGTGCCTTCAGCCGCCTCTTTTTTGACCAGATTCCCCTGGATCCGGTCACAGGGAAACCTTCTGCCGACCTGATCATGCCCCTGATTTTAAAACAGGCCCTGCCGGAATGGGCAGCAGCGGTCATCTTGCTGCTGGTCTTATCCGCTTCCATGTCGACTCTATCTTCTCTGGTACTGGTGGCCAGTTCAGCCCTGACCATGGATGTGATCCATAGCTGGCTGGCCCCTGGTTTAACCCCCCGTCGGGTTTTGCAGCTGTTGCGTTTGTTCAGCCTGGTTTTTGTCGGCTTTTCCCTCTATATTGCCCTGCAAAAACCCGCAATTATCCTGACCCTGATGGCTTTATCCTGGGGGACGGTGGCCGGGGCTTTTCTGGGACCCTATCTCTGGGGGCTGTACAGCCGCCGGGTCAATCAAACGGGGGCTCTGGCCGGGATGGTGGCAGGAGCGGCATTCTCCATTATCTGGGCCTGGTATTTTCAGATGGATGCCAAATATATACCTCTAGGCGGGTGTCTGGCCATGTTGACCTCTATCCTGACGGTACCGGTGTTCAGTCTGGTGGGTCAACAATTACCGGCGGATCACCTGGCCCTGGTATTCGGTGAGGAAGGTGGAATCAACCAGGGAGAGGAAGGAGCAATGGTGGATGTGGGATAAGGAGGAGAGCTTGAACCGGGAAGAGCTGCAGGCAATCCAGCTGGAACGTTTACAGGCAACAGTGAAAAGAACCTATGAACGGGTACCCTATTACCGGGAACTGCTGGATGAGCAGGGAGTAACCCCGGCGGATATTCGCAGCCTGGAAGATGTGCGTTTGTTGCCTTTTACTACCAAGGATGTTTTGCGGGAGCAGTATCCCTATGGTCTGTTTGCCGTACCGCTGGAGGAAATCGTGCGTTTGCACGCCTCCTCCGGTACTACCGGCAAGCCTACTGTTGTCGGTTATACCAAACAGGATCTGAAAACCTGGGCCAATCTGATTGCCCGGATTGTAACCATGGCCGGAGTTGAGCGGCGGGATATCGCCCAGATCTGTTTTGGCTACGGCTTGTTTACCGGTGCTTTTGGATTGCATTATGGTCTGGAAGAGGTGGGGGTTACCATAGTGCCGGCTTCTACCGGCAATTCCGAGAAACAGATCATGTTGATGCAGGATTTTGGCACTACAGTGCTGGTCAGTACGCCTTCCTACGCCCTTTACCTGGCGGAAGTAGCCCGGGGGATGGGGGTTGAACCCCGTTCCCTGGGCTTAAGAATCGGCCTGTTTGGCTCCGAGCCCTGGTCGGAGGAAATCAGGCAGCAAATTGAGGCGGAATGGGGCCTGTTTGCTACTGACAATTACGGATTAAGTGAAGTGATGGGACCGGGTGTAGCGGGGGAATGCCAGGCGCGCCAGGGATTGCATATTAATGAAGACCACTTTCTGGTGGAACTGATCAATCCCGAGACCGGTGAACCGGTTGGTCCGGGTGAACAGGGGGAACTGGTGTTTACTCCGCTGACCAAAGAGGCCTTGCCTATTTTGCGCTATCGGACCCGGGACCTGGCTACCCTTGACTATGCTCCCTGTGCCTGTGGCCGTACTCTTGTGCGCATGAGCCGGGTTTGTGGCCGTTCTGATGACATGCTGGTGATTCGAGGTGTCAATGTTTTCCCCACCCAGGTGGAAAGCGTTTTGTTGACTGTACCGGCCGTAGCTCCCCATTACCAGCTGGTGGTACGGAAAAAGGGCTTTCTGGATGATCTGGAGGTTCGGGTGGAATTAAAAGAAGAATACTTTACTGATGATTATAAGAAACTGGTGGAAATCGAAGAGGAAATTCGCCACAAGTTGCAAAATGTTTTATCTATTGGCACCAAAGTCACTCTGGCAGCACCGGGAAGTATTGAGCGTTTCACCGGCAAAGCCAGAAGGGTGCTGGATTTACGGCAAGAGGGGAAGGGGAGAAAGAATGAAGGAACTGCTGACAGGCAATGAGGCCATTGCCCGGGGAGCTTATGAAGCCGGGGTTGTGGTAGCTGCCGGTTATCCGGGCACACCCAGTACAGAGATTCTGGAAAACATGACCAAATACCCGAACATCAAGGCCCAGTGGTCTCCCAATGAGAAGGTGGCCCTGGAAGTGGGGGCAGGGGCGGCTATTGCCGGGGCCCGCACGATTGTGACCATGAAACACGTTGGGGTTAATGTGGCTGCTGACCCCTTGCTGACTCTGGCTTATACCGGTGTTAATGGTGGCTTTTTGCTGGTAGCTGCTGACGACCCGGGGATGCACAGCTCCCAGAATGAGCAGGATTCCCGCTATTACGGGCGCCTGGCTAAAATTCCGGTATTAGAACCGGCAGACAGCCAGGAATGCAAGGATTTTGTCCTGCTGGGACTGGCTCTCTCCGAACAATTTGATACCCCGGTTATGCTCAGAACTCATACCCGGATTGCCCATAGCCAGACGCTGGTAGAGCTGGGAGAACCCCTGGTTACGGAAGTAAAACCCTACCAGAAAAACCCGCAGAAATATGTGATGATTCCTGCTTACGGACGGCAGCGCCATCTGGTAGTGGAAGAAAGGATGCGCCAGCTGGCTGCCTGGGCGGAAACGGCGGAGATTAACCGTCTGGAGTGGGGAGACCGGGATATGGGTATTATCACTTCCGGTATTTGTTATCAGTATGTTCGGGAAGCTTTTCCGCGGGCAACAGTGTTGAAACTGGGACTGACCAATCCCCTGCCGGTAGAAAAAATAAAGGAACTGGCCGCTGGGGTGGAACAGGTCTTCGTTGTGGAGGAACTGGATGGTTTGATTGAAGAACAGGTCAAGGCCATGGGGATTATGGTGCAGGGCAAAGAGCTCTTCCCGCCGGTGGGGGAATTGAGCGCAACCCTGGTGCGGCGGCAAATCCTGCTGGCTTGTGGGCGGCAGGAGGAGGCAGAATATTTGCCCCGGCAACCGCAAGGCCAGGAAGTGCCCAATCGGCCACCGGTATTGTGTCCTGGTTGTCCCCACCGTGCTACCTTTTTCATGCTGCGGGAATTGAAGCTGCGGGTGGCCGGGGATATCGGCTGCTATACCCTGGGAGTATTGCCGCCTCTCAATGCCATAGATACCTGTATCTGTATGGGTGCCAGTATCGGCGCGGCCCTGGGGATGGAAAAGGCCAATCCGGAAGAATTTAAAGGGCGGACGGTAGCGGTGATCGGGGATTCCACCTTCCTGCATTCCGGTATTACCGGTTTGCTGGACCTGGTTTATAATGGCGGAACCGGCACGGTGCTGATTCTGGATAACCGGACGACAGCCATGACGGGACACCAGCCTCACCCTGGCACTGGCCAGCGGCTGAGCGGGGAAGCGGCTCCCCAGGTGGACCTGGCGGCGATTGCCCGGGCCTGTGGGGTTAAAAGAATAGCTGAAGTGGATCCCTTTGAACTGAAAGCATTCCGGCAAATCCTGAAGGAAGAACTGGCTGCTGCTGAGCCTTCAGTAATAATCGTACGGCGCCCCTGTGCCCTGATCGTCAAGGAGAAAAACCCGCCTCTGGCTATTGACCCGGAAAAATGCCTTAACTGTGG
>NZ_BDLR01000018.1:0-21394 GCF_002049395.1 Carboxydocella sp. JDF658
AACCCCCCGCCTCTACCGCCAGTTCTACTGCACGCCACACCGGTTCCGGGCGGGCTTTACACAGCTTACGGTAGAACTCTTTCTCTCCTTTAATATCAATGTTAGCTGCATCCAGCCAGGGCAACAGCTCCCGCCAGGGAGCTTCATTGATATAGCCATTGCTGACCAGCACATTTGCCAATCCTTTCCCCCGGGCCAATTTGGCCGTAGCCAGGACAAACTCAAACCACATCAAGGGCTCGGAATAGGTATAAGCCAGACCAATATTCCCGACTGGCCGGTAGTTTTCTGCCAGGGCCACCAGTTCTTCCGGACTGATTTCCTCCCTGCCTCCCCTGCCGCTTACCAGTTCCCAGTTCTGGCAAAAGGCGCAATCCAGGTTACAGCCCGTTGTTCCTACTGACAAAATCATGCTACCCGGTTTAAAGCGAAAAAGGGGCTTTTTCTCGACAGGGTCCAGGGCCAGGGCCCCAATTTGTCCATAATTGAGGGCATAAAGCTTGTTCCCTCTGTTCTCTCTCACTCCGCATCTACCTTTTTGTCCATCTGCCACAAGACAGTAATGAGGACATAACTGGCAGCGGATTTTTTCCCCTTCCCTCTGCCAGTACTGAGCCTCTTTCATACTATATCCCTCCACTACAGGTAGCGGGTTACAGTAAAGCGCCAGATCTCTACATCCTGATCCATCGGGTTAATGCCTGCTTTTTGCTTGGCAATCCGCAGCTGTTCTTCTACTGTGTCCACCCCTGGCAAATCAGGCAAAAGCAGGCCGCTACTTCGGCCTTTGCGGACTATCACACCATACTGGCGGGGATCCAGATCGGCCAGGGAATTAACCCGTTCTGCCGGGTTAAGAATATCTACGGAATATAGCAATTGACTCAATTCCTCTTCCTCTACCGGCCAGAACCGGGGGTCCCTGGTTCCTGCCGCAATGGCATTATGAATAATCTCCTCGGCAATAGTAGGCTGGGTAGGCTCGGTTGTGCCAATGCAGCCACGCAGCTGTCCATGTTTCTTTATGGAAACAAACACACCAGCAGCCTTTTCCAGTTCTGGAGGCAAATCTTTGGGTTTGTCCAGAATCTCTCCATTTCTCAGATAGTATTCCAGAGAACGGCGAGCCAGCTTTACCGGATAGCTTTCCCGGGCCCGACGGGCAGCAATTTCCTCTTCCCTGCGGTCAATCAATTTTTCCAGAAGTTCCTGCTCCGGATTGGGTCCCTGAGGCTTAAAACCACAGACTAGATATCCTACTCCAAAGGGGCCTTCATAGCTGAAAATCTCACACTGAGCATCCAGGCCATCCAGCGCTCCCAAAGCCATAATTAATGGCCGCAAGCCACACTCCCCTGCCTTTTCCACCAGCTCTTCAGGCAAACGCAGAATTTCCTCAATTTGTAATAACTCCAGATTCTCTTTAATGCGCCGGTCAAATTCTTTGCCCTCAGGTGCAAAGCCAGAAGGAGCATCTGGTGTCAGTCGATGAGATAAATCCCCACTAGCAATTACCGCAACCCTGCGGCCCAGCAATCCTGCCGCCCGTTGCACCGCCAGCCCAAAGGCGTACAGTTCCTCTACCGCCAGTAGACCCATGTTAACTGAAACCAGAGCGCAGTCCAGCCCCGCTTCCTGCAAATACCACAGAGGAACGATTGCACCGTGGTCCAGTTCCCATTTAGCACCTAGCCGCTGCATTTCCTCCCGGTCCAGAGAAACGACATTCACCTGCTCCCGGTATGCCATCAGGCCAATAGCCTCCAGTAAATTTAAATCTACCGGCCAGTCTGCCTTGACTTGCGGAGCACCAAAATCCGCCAGATTTCCCTGTACTCTTTCCCCCTTGCGAATAGTGATAGCATCACTGAAAACTGTCCCATGGGGGGAAATGAGTACAATCGCATCCGGTTCAGCCCTACGCACCTCATCAGCCCATTTTTTCATACCTGTTACGGTAGCCTCTACTTTAGTTAGCTCTTCCTTACCTATGGCCGGAATGATAATAGGGGGATGAGGGCTGAGCCCAACATAAACAATATTGTTCAACTTTATTCACCTCTGTACCTCAGTCTGGTTAATTTTAGTATAATATTGCAAAATGCCACAGTAAATAGCCCAGGCTACTTTATTCTGGTAATCCGGGTCCATCATTAGTTTTTCCTCTTGCGGATTGGATATAAAGCCAATTTCCACAGTAACTGATGGCATTGATGACACCCGGTTGGTAAAAATATCAGCAGTTTTTGCCACCCGTCGGGTGCCGGTTATTCGTTGCAGTTCACTCTGAATTGCTTCTGCCAGCTGTTTGCTCCTGGCATCCCCCCCTTGATAGAAGGTCTGGGCCCCATACCATTTTTCTGAAGGAAAGGCATTAACATGAATACTGAGGAGCAGATCTGCTTTTGCGGATTCAGCAATTTCAACCCTTTTCTTTAAATCCAGCTGTTTTCTCAAGCTGAGAGAATCCACATCCTCAGGGGCCAGGTCATAATCACCGTTTCTGGTCATCAGGACTCCTGCTCCGGACTGAGCCAGCGCCAGTGCCAGTCGCTGACTCACCGCCAGGGTTATCTCCTTTTCAACCCCGCCATTTTTCCCTTTGGCTCCGGGGTCATACCCGCCATGGCCCGGGTCCAGTATTATCATTTTTCCAGCCAGTAATGGCGCCATAACCAGTATTTCCTCTTGCCTATTTTTCTCCCCTAGATACAGCCCCATACCAGTGGCTATCAACAGAAGCGCCAGTACACTCACCAGTGAACGCCAGCGAAAATAGATTACCCGCATTTGTTCCCACCTCCCCCTCAAACATTATGCCCGTGGAAGAAAAAATAAAACCGCTCAGCTGGCTGAGCTGAGCGAAGTACTTTTAAACTATTATTGCTTAAATTATTTTTTTAAGTGCACACCAGGATCCCGAAAAAAATAACTTCACATATTTTTTTCTCTTTTACTGGAATAAACTCTTTATGATCTGCCGTTACCACAGGAGCATTTATGCGTTTTGCTAACGCAATTGCGAAGCAATCAGGAATAGAGATTTTTTTTATATTTATTTTTACATCCGCAGCAGTCTTCCATAGTTGCGTTTCCATATTTTCGATAACCTCTACTACAGATTTAATATCCTCAATTGCATTACTTGCAATTTCTTCTTTACCTGTAACTCGTAGAAAGTCGTGATATACTTCATAAGCATTAATCGCATGTAAATAGCAGCAATCTTCATTTTTAATAATCTCACTAATCATGTCTGCACCAGGTTCGTCACGTAGCCAAGCAATAATGGCACAAGCATCAAAAACAACCGCCATCCGTATCCCCTTCTTTTTCTATTTCCTCCCACTTACTTCTGATAAATTCCTCGCTACTAGTCGGTACAAAAGCATATTTTCCTTGAATTGCTTTTATCTTTGCACAGCGAAGTTCTCTCCATGTTTGAACTTCATAAGGAAGTTGCACCGATCGTGATGTAGATGTTTTTTTTATTATACCATCTTTTACAAACTTATGAACACAATTAAATTTATTATATTCAATGCTAGAATGGCTAGTTGTCAAAATAATTGACGTAGCAATTGCGGCCGCCCCACACACAAACGCATTAGACATACTCTTTCTCACTCCCTAAATTGCGCAAGAACACTATTTAGCTCTGTGAAACCTCGTTCGATAATTTCATTAAGTATTGATTTATCGGAAAAATAATTTTCAATTTCATTGAATGCATACCTGTCATTAAAATCACAAATTACTTCAATACCACGCTTCAGCGCACCTTTATTCGAAAGGCGTATAACTTCCTGATGGTCATTGTGTTCCCATGTGCGAAAATTACGTACAATTATGTTACTATAAAAGCGATTATCTACTATTTTGGTATTTTTAACTTCTATATCGCTTGTATTATCAGATAACTCTTTCAAAAAAGTATTTGCTATCTGTTTTAAAACAACCTTATCACTTATAGTGTCTATGTTAATTTGGGCTCTATTCGTAATACCGCAAAAATAAGGTTTAATATCTCCAATTAAGTCAAGTAAGTTAAAAATTAAAGAACTGCGTTCCATAAAATATTTTTTACCTAATTCCATATTTTCTTGCCAGTCCGGGGAATAGAATGCAGTCAGTTGAATGTTTACCTGCGAAACAATCAATTGGCTATAACCATGATGCGAGCTGAATATTATTCGTGGCATTTCCGGGTCAATTTCATCAGGAACTGGTAAGATCTCAGGTTGCAAATATAAATTTTTTAGTCTATCCTCTAATTCGTACGCTTTTCTACGAATGTGGGCCTGACGGGGAAATACAACACTAAAACTCGTATTAATCAATTTATTTTTCACTTCACGGACCCCCAAAAATATTATTTTCCTCATGACACACATTTGCATTATACTCTTACAAGTATTATGTACAATCTTTTATTGCAATGCAATATCCTACGTAAACTTATGTACTTTCTAAAAAATCCCTGCGCCTAACCCGGAAAAACAGGTAGTCGCAGGGATTAGATTCAGACAATATGAAATTAACGCTTGGAGTATTGAGGAGCTTTGCGGGCCTTTTTCAAGCCATACTTGCGGCGCTCCTTCATGCGCGGGTCACGAGTGAGGAAACCAGCCCGCTTCAGAGCAGGCCGCAATTCTTCATCTGCTTTAGTCAGAGCACGAGCGATGCCATGACGCACAGCGCCAGCCTGGCCGGAAATCCCACCACCATGAACTTTAACCAGGACATCAAATTTGCCCAGAGTATTGGTGATTTCCAGAGGCTGCTTTACGATCATTTCCAGAGTCTTTTTCCCGAAATATTCACCCAGTTCCCGGTTATTAACCAGAATCCTGCCAGTGCCACCGGGAATCAGACGTACACGAGCAACTGCATTTTTCCGTCTTCCGGTACCCCAGTATTGAACTACTTGAGCCACTATTACTACCTCCTTCCTCTGTTACTCTTGACCTACCCACAGCTCAGGCTGTTGAGCCTGGTGGGGATGTTGACTGCCCCGATAGACGCGGAGCTTTTTCAACATTTTGTCACCCAGCCGGTTATGGGGCAGCATGCCTTTGACAGCCAGCTGCACAGCCAGTTCCGGTCTGGTCTGTAACAGAGTCCGGTAGTCAGTGGACTTAAATCCGCCCGGGTAACCGGAGTGACGCTGCCATTTTTTCTGATCCAGTTTTTTCCCGGTCAGGACTACCTTTTCGGCATTGATGATGATCACATGGTCACCGGTATCCACATGGGGAGTGTAAATGGGTTTATGCTTGCCCCGCAGCAACCTGGCAGCTTCAGAAGCCAGGCGGCCCAGGGGTTTTCCTGTCGCATCCAAGATGTACCACTTGCGCTGCACCTCTTGGGGTTTGGCCATATAGGTGGTCATGTTTTTCCCTCCTTGCATCCTGACAGAACTGCAAATCGTGGTATAAAAACCCTCCGGGGCAGGGGTATTCCATACCATGTCATAAAATCATTGTAATATGCAGAAGTTGTCATGTCAATAGTTAACTTCCAGTAAACACAGCCCCTGGGGGGGCGCCGTGGGCCCGGCCTGGTTACGGTCCCGGCTGGCAATGATTTGGGTAATAACCTCCGGGTTTAGTTTTCCTTTGCCAATTTCCACCAGAGTGCCAGCAATGATGCGTACCATATTGTACAGAAAACCATTGCCGTTAATGGTGATAGTGAGTAAAGGACCATCCTGAGCCACTGCTACTTGATTAATCGTCCTAATCGTTGTCTTGCTGGTAGCTCCTGCTGCCCGAAAAGCGGCAAAATCATGGGTGCCGAGCAAAAAGCGGGCTGCCTCAGCCATCGCCTGGCTATCCAGCAAAACAGGAACATACCAGCTATAACGATGCCAGAAAGCTGAAGGTATCCGACTATTATAGATGGTATAACAATAGGTTTTGTTTTTGGCCCAGAACTGGGCATGAAAAGCCGGTTCCACTTCCTCTGCCTGCTTGATAACAATATCAGGCGGCAACCCGCCAGAATTAAGAGCCAGAGGCACTTTATCCACGGGTATCGGCCAGCTGGTATGGAAGTTAACCACCTGGCCCCGGGCATGGACACCGGCATCAGTTCGGCTGGCGCCAATTACCGTGATGGCTTCACCAGTCCAGCGCTGTAATACTCTTTCCAGCTCACCCTGAATAGTAGGCAGCCCTGCTGTTGCCTGACTTTGAAAGCCATGATAATTAGTACCATCATATTCCAGGACCAATTTGAGGTTGCGCATAATTTAGCCCCTCAATTCATCAAAACAAGAAGTCAGGAGAGCAGCTGCCAGCGGCTGTTACCCATCCTGACCCTTGCTAACATACTTAGACCAGCTCGAGTATTACAACCTCAGCAGCATCACCGCGGCGATTGCCAACTTTTACAATGCGGGTATAGCCGCCCTGGCGCTCGGCATATTTGGGTCCAATTTCATCAAACAGCTTTTTAACTACGGTTTCATCCAGGATATATGCCAAAGCCTGACGGCGGGCTGCCAGGTCTCCCCGCTTGGCCAGGGTAACCATTTTTTCGGCAATGCTCCGTACTTCCTTGGCCTTAGGAGCAGTAGTCTCGATGCGCTCTTCCTTAAACAAGGAGGTTACCATGTTTCGTAACAGAGCACGCCGGTGGCCACTGTTCCGACCCAGCTTTCTGTATGCCATTTAAGTTTCCCTCCTCAGTCTACTCTTCGGATTTCTTCAAGGACAGGCCCAGTTCTTGCAACTTGTTAATGACCTCTTCCAGGGACTTTTTGCCCAGGTTGCGTACCTTCATCATATCTTCTTCGGTCCGGTTTACCAGTTCTTCAACGGTATTGATACCGGCCCGCTTCAGACAGTTATAGGAACGCACCGAAAGGTCCAGTTCCTCGATAGTCATTTCCAGAATCCGATCCTTGGCTTCTTCTTCCTTCTCGACCATGATCTTGACATCACCAATGGCATCTGTCAGACCAACGAAAAGGGAAAGATGCTCGGACAGAATTTTAGCGGCCCAGCTGAGGGCAGCATCGGGACGAATACTGCCATCAGTCCAAATTTCCATGGTCAGCTTATCATAGTCAGTAATCTGTCCGACCCGGGTGTTTTCAATCGCATATTTCACCCGCCGTACGGGAGTAAAGGCTGAGTCAACGGGAATAACCCCAATTTCATGGTCCGGCTTTTTGTTGCGGTCTGCAGAAACATAACCGCGGCCTTTAGCCACAGTGATTTCCATATAGATACGACCGTGATCTAAGGTAGCTATATGCAGATCGGGATTCAAAATCTCCACATCTGCATCAGCTTTGATGTCTCCGGCCTTGACTTCGCCCTCTCCTTCAGCTTCAAGGATCAGAACCTTTTCCTCATCGGTATGCATTTTTAAACTGAGGCCTTTTAAGTTGAGGATGATATCAGTAACATCCTCAACTACACCGGGAATAGTTGAAAACTCGTGCAGTACCCCTTCAATCCGGACCGAGGTTACCGCCGCCCCCGGTAAGGAAGACAACAGCACCCGCCGCAGGGAGTTGCCCAGGGTTACGCCATAACCCCGCTCCAGCGGCTCGACAACGAATTTGCCATAGGTGTTGTCCTCAGCCAGTTCCACACATTCAATGGTGGGTTTTTCGATTTCCAGCATCCTATTTGTACCCTCCTTCTCGAGAATTCAGACCACCAGAGGGTTAGAACCAACCATTATCTGGAGTACAACTCGACGATCAGGTGCTCTTGAACAGGTACGTCGATGTCTTCTCGAGCAGGAAGAGCAACCACTTTACCGCTTAAAGTATTGAGATCCCGCTCCAGCCATGCCGGTACACCCCGGTTAGGAGCCAGCTCGATTAATTCCTTGAACCGCGGGGACTCTGTACTCTTTTCATTGATGGCAATCACATCCCCGACTTTTACCTGGAAGGAGGGGATGTTTACCCGACGACCGTTAACAGTGAAATGTCCATGCCGTACCAACTGCCGGGCTTCGTTCCGGGAGGAAGCAAAACCCAGACGATAGACTACGTTGTCCAGGCGCCGCTCCAGCAGCCGCAGCAGGTTTTCACCGGTAATGCCAGGCATCCGGTCTGCCTTTTCGAAATAGTTGCGGAACTGGGTTTCCAGCAAACCATAAATCCGCTTGGCCCGCTGCTTTTCCCGCAACTGCACACCGTATTCAGACAACTTTTTCCGAGCCTGACCATGCTGACCAGGGGCATAGCTCCGGCGGTCAATTGCACACTTACCAGTATAGCATCGTTCGCCTTTCAGGTAGAGCTTGATACCTTCCCGACGGCACAGACGACAGCTGGGACCAGTATATCTTGCCATGTTTCAACAGCACCTCCTAAACACGACGCCGCTTGGGCGGGCGGCAACCGTTGTGGGGAATGGGAGTTACATCCTTAATCAGGCTAACTTCCAGACCAGCAGCTTGCAGTGCCCGAATCGCTGCTTCCCGACCGGCTCCCGGTCCTTTAACATAAACTTCGATTTCCTTCATGCCATGTTCGATCGCTTCCCGGGCGGCATTTTCCGCAGCCAGCTGAGCGGCAAAGGGTGTGCTCTTGCGGGAGCCCTTAAAGCCACTGGTTCCGGCAGAAGCCCAGGAAATAGTGTTACCTTGCCGGTCTGTAATGGTAACGATGGTGTTATTGAAGGTAGACTGGATGTGGGCTACGCCCTTGTCTACATTTTTCCGTTCCCGCTTCTTGGTTCTTTGCGGTCTCCGAGCCATGCTTAAATTCCCCCCTTATTACTTCTTCTTGCCGGCTACCGTCTTCCGCGGACCTTTGCGGGTCCGGGCATTGGTCTTAGTCCGCTGACCACGGACAGGCAGCCCACGACGATGACGAATGCCCCGATAGCAGCCAATTTCAATCAGACGCTTGATGTTAAGAGCGATTTCCCGCCGCAGATCACCCTCAACTTTATAGTTCTTATCAATAACTTCCCGCAGACGAGCAACTTCATCTTCAGTCAGATCCCGCACCCTTGTGTCGGGGTTAATTCCGGTTTCGGCCAGAATCTTCTTGGAAGTGGGAAGACCAATACCAAAAATATAGGTCAGAGCCACTTCTACCCGCTTTTCCCGGGGCAGGTCTACACCAGCAATACGGGCCATAGTTCGCTACACCTCCTATGTCCTTAACCTTGCTTCTGTTTGTGTTTGGGATTTTCGCATATCACCATAACAGCGCCCTTGCGCTTGATAATTTTACATTTTTCGCAGATAGGTTTTACAGATGGTCTAACCTTCACGGCAATTCCTCCTTTTGTCCCGGGTTACTTATACCGATATACAATCCGGCCTCTGGTCAGGTCATAAGGAGATAATTCCACAGTGACCCGGTCCCCGGGCAGGATCCGGATGAAATTCATACGGATTTTGCCGGACACATGGGCCAGCACCCGGTGTCCATTATCCAGTTCCACGGTAAACATGGCATTAGGTAGGGGCTCAATTACAGTGCCCTCTACCTCGATGACATCTGATTTGGCCATAGGTCTTTACCCTCCTTGTGTCCCACAAATCATTGCTCAGGTATTGCTCCCAGGTCCTTCAAAGCCTTGCGGACTTCATGGTTGAAGATGCGCACGCCGGCCAGCTTTTTTCTGGCAATCTCCTCGGCAATAGCAGGCATGGCTTTCAAGTGTTTAATATTCTTTTTCTTTGGAGATTCCACTTTGCGCAGATCCCCATCTACCACCGCCACCATGGTATCAGACAGATAATCCCATACCAGGAAGGGGCGGCCTTGATCCCGGCCAGCCCTGGAGTAAACCAGCTGACCGATTTGCAATTCCTTCTCAGCCATGGATTGCACCTCCATGCCACAAGGCACCTAAACCTTAGTCAATATTTCCGGGCCATCGGCTGTGATGGCGATGGTGTGTTCGAAATGAGCCGACAGCGAACCATCCAGGGTCACCACTGTCCACCCATCCGCCAGTGTCTTGACATGATACTCACCCATATTGACCATCGGCTCAATCGCGAGAGTCATCCCTGGCAGCAACCTGTGGCCTCGCCCTGGCGGACCGAAATTGGGCACCTGGGGTTCTTCATGCATTGCAGTACCTATGCCATGGCCAACATAGTCCCGAACCACGGAAAATCCGTGGCTTTCTACATATTTTTGTACTGCGTGGGAAATATCTGAAATCCGGTTGCCGACTTTCGCCTGACTGATGCCCTGGTAGAGGGATTCTTCAGTAACTGCCAGCAGCCGCCTGGCATCAGCAGAAATGTCACCTACCGGAAAAGTCCTGGCACTGTCACCATAAAATCCATTAAGTACCGCACCCACATCAATACTAATAATATCACCATTTTCCAGTTTTCTTAAACCGGGAATGCCGTGGACAACTTCTTCATTGACTGAAGCGCAGATGGTGGCCGGATAGCCGTGATAACCTTTGAAAGCGGGCACTGCCCCCAGCTTTCGGATCACATTTTCAGCTATCCGGTCCAATTCCGCTGTGGTTATGCCCGGGCGAACTGCCTGTTCCAGCTCTGCCAGAGTTATAGCCACCACCCGACCGACTTCCCGCATCAATTGTAGTTCCTTCTCGGTTTTAAAGTGAATGGCCAACCCGTTCCCTCCTGTTCAGGACGACAGCCCACCGGCCATTACCCCCGCATGAATCCCTGGTAATGGCGCATCAGCATCTGCGCTTCCATTTGCTTCATAGTATCAAGGGCTACCCCGATCACGATAAGCAGGGCCGTACCTCCGAAATAGACGTTCTGGATTTTGGTTATTGCCATCATAAAGTTAGGCAGGATGGAAATCAAGGCCAGGAATACCCCACCTGCTAATGCCAGTCTCATCATAATCCGATTGAGAAACTCTGCGGTGGGACGGCCTGGTCGAATTCCCGGTATAAAGCCGCCATACTTCTTCATGTTGTCCGCTACATCTACCGGGTTAAAGGTAATGGCCGTATAGAAAAACGTAAATGCGATGATCAGTAGAGCAAAAAAGATGGTATTCAAGAAGGTGCCCCAGCCAAACCACCTGATGAACCATTGAGCAAAACTGTTGGTGGGGAAGTACTGTGCAATCTGAACCGGAAACATCAGCAAAGAAGAGGCGAAAATCACCGGAATAACGCCAGCCTGATTAACCTTAATGGGAATATGGGTACTCTGCCCACCATAAACTTTCCGGCCAACCACCCGTTTGGCATACTGTACCGGGACCCGCCGCTGTCCTTCTTGAATGAATACAATCCCGGCGATTACCAGTGCACCGATTACGACTAGAAGCAGCACATTCAAAACATTGATACTGCCTGCTGCCAGCAATTTTTGAATATTGGCAAGAGCAGAAGGAATGCGGGAAACAATCCCTGCGAAAATAAGCAGGGAAATACCATTGCCAATGCCCTTTTCCGTGATCTGTTCACCCAGCCACATCAAAAAGGCTGTACCGGCTGTCAGACTGGTAACAAAGACGATATAGGTTACAATCCCTTTATTGGGAATAGCTGCACCCAGCCCGAAGTAGATACCAGTTGCCTGGATAAAAGCCAGCACAACCGTCAGATAGCGAGTGAATTCAACTATGCGCTTCCGCCCCTCAATACCTTCTTTAGCCCATTGCTCCAGAGTGGGAATAACCACTGTCAGCAATTGCATGATAATGGAGGCGTTAATATAGGGGGTGATACTCATAGCAAAGATGGAGAAGTTTTTAAAAGCACCCCCGGAAATCACATCGAAAAAGGCTACAAAGGCCTGGCTTTCCAGCAATTTTCTAATAGCTGCTACATCGATACCTGGCACAGGCACGTGTACACCCAGCCGAAAAACAAACAGCATCATTAAGGTATAAAGCAGCTTTTTCCGCAGCTCACCAATCCGCAGGGCATTGGACAGGGTTGACAGCATCTTAGATCACCTCAGCTTTTCCGCCCGCTGCCTGAATCTTTTCCACAGCAGACTTGCTAAAGCCGTTGACCTTAACTGTCAAAGCCTTTTCCAACTCCCCGTTACCTAGAATTTTGACGCCATCCTTTACGGACTTGATGACCCCGGCTTTGACCAGCAGTTCGGGGGTAACTTCCGTTCCGTTTTCGAAGATATTCAGAGCTGATACATTGATGGCCACGATTTCCTTGCGGAAGCGGGCATTGTTGAAACCACGCTTGGGTATGCGCTGTTGCAGCGGCATTTGACCGCCTTCGAAACCAGGACGCACGCCACCCCCACTCCGGGCTTTTTGCCCTTTGTGGCCGCGGCCGGCAGTCTTACCTAATCCCGATCCGAT
Organism: Carboxydocella sp. JDF658; assembly: GCF_002049395.1. Lineage (NCBI taxonomy): Bacteria > Bacillati > Bacillota > Clostridia > Eubacteriales > Clostridiales Family XVI. Incertae Sedis > Carboxydocella > Carboxydocella sp. JDF658. The sequence goes on from NZ_BDLR01000018.1 coordinate 12,266, forward strand.
CCCCCGGCCTTTGCGGACAGGTTCGAACTTAGAGCCAGGAGCCGGTTGCAGCTCATGAAGCTTCATCACTTACACCTCCCTGTCCTATTCGCTAATTTCTTCAACCTTGAGCAGGTGTTGTACTTTTTTCACCATACCCCGAATCTGAGGGGTATCATTATGAATAACAGTCTGTTGCAGCTTTCTGAGTCCCAGGGTCCGCACAGTGACCTTCTGGTCTTCAGCATAGCCAATTGGGCTCTTCACCAGAGTGATTTTCAGTTGAGCCACTGTACTCCCTCCTAACCGAGAATTTCGTCCGGATTTTTGCCCCGCAGTCTGGCTACTTCCTCAACGGTCTTGAGGGCTTTCAGTCCTTCCATGGTAGCCCGTACCACGTTGTTGGGGTTGGAAGTGCCCAGAGACTTGGCCAGGATGTCATGTACACCGGCCAGTTCCAGAATAGCGCGTACAGCACCTCCGGCAATAACACCGGTACCTTCGGAAGCGGGCTTGAGCAGGACTTTGCCAGCGCCAAACTTCCCGACAACTTCATGGGGAATGGTGGTGCCTTTAAGTGGCACGCGAATCATGTTTTTCTTGGCATCTTCAATTCCTTTGCGAATGGCATCAGGTACTTCCCCGGCTTTGCCGAGACCAGCACCGACATGGCCATTGCCGTCACCAACGACTACCAGGGCGCTAAAGCTGAAACGCCGACCGCCTTTAACAACCTTGGCTACCCGATTTATTGCCACAACCTTTTCGGTCAGTTCCAAGCTGTTGGGATCGATTTTCTCGATCTTGGCCATTACTTTCCCTCCTTACGCAGGTACTTTAGAATTCCAGTCCGGCTTCGCGAGCTGCATCAGCCAGGGCCTTTACCCTGCCATGATATAGATAGCCACCGCGGTCGAAAACAACCTTGGTGATACCTGCTGCTCTGGCCTTCTCAGCCACAGCCTTACCTACTACCCTGGCGGCTTCTACATTACCGCCATATTTTACCTGGCTGCGAATTGCCGGCTCAACGGTAGACGCGGCTACCAGAGTTGTACCGGTCTCATCATTGATGATTTGAGCATAGATATGATTCAAACTGCGGTAAACTGCCAGACGAGGTCTTTCGGCAGTCCCAACTACTTTTTTCCGAACCCGCAGATGTTTTTTGCGCCGAATCTCACGCCGATCTATGCGCTTATACACAGGTAAGTTCACTCCTTTCAGTTCAGGTGTTTAGGCCACCTGCTTACTTCTTCTTACCTTTACCACCGGTTTTACCGACTTTGCGGCGGATAACTTCCCCTTCATACTTAACACCCTTGCCCTTATACGGCTCAGGCTCACGGATGGAGCGAATTACAGCAGCCAGCTGTCCGACTTTTTCCTTATCGATACCGACTACAGAAATCTTGGTAGCTGCCGGAACTTCTATCTCAATCCCTGGTTCGGGTTCGATTTCAACCGGATGACTAAAGCCAAGGCTCAGCACCAGCTTACGCCCCTGCTTCTGAGCCCGGTAACCAACCCCTACCAGCTCCAGGTTTTTGCTGAAACCTTTGGTAACCCCTTCAACCATATTGGCGATCAGGGTTCTGGTTAGGCCATGCAGGGAACGATGTTGTTTTTCATCAGAAGGTCTCTCGACGATAATTTGATTATCCACCAGGCTGATTTTCATGTCCTGGTGAAAGGTTTTGGTCAGCTGCCCTTTGGGGCCTTTGACAGTTACGACATTGACGTCGATTTTGACTTCCACCCCATTGGGAACAGCCACCGGCTGTTTACCGATTCTGGACATGATGACACCTCCTACTTCTTACCATACGTAGCAGATTACTTCGCCGCCCAGTCCTTCTTTGCGAGCTTGCTTATCGGTCATCAAGCCTTTGGAAGTGGAGATAACGGCAATTCCGAGTCCACCGAGAACCCGGGGAATTTCATCTTTCTTGGCATAAACCCGAAGGCCGGGTTTGCTAATTCGCTTGAGGCCGGAGATGACTTTCTCCTTGTTGGCACCATACTTCAGATAGATGCGCAAAACCCCTTGCTTGCCATCTTCAATATATTCATAATCCTTGATGAAGCCTTCGTTTTTCAGAATCTCGGCCAGAGAGGTCTTCATCTTGGATGCAGGTACTTCCACTTTTTCGTGGTAGACCATATTCGCGTTTCTGATCCGGGTCAGAAAATCCGCAATGGGGTCGGTCATTACCATGGTTGAGCTACCTCCTTCCGTTTATCCTACCAGCTGGCTTTTTTCACGCCGGGAATTTCGCCTCGATATGCCAGCTCCCGGAAGCAGATCCGGCAAATGCCGAATTTCCGCATGTAGGCCCGGGGACGGCCACACAGTTTGCAGCGGTTATAACCCTGGACTTTAAATTTGGGCTTCCGCTGTTGTTTGGCAATCATCGATTTCTTAGCCACGTTCTTCCCTCCTTACTTGCTGGCCCGGAAGGGCATGCCCAACAAACGGAGCAGTTCACGGGCTTCTTCATCAGTTTTGGCGCTAGTAACGATGGTTACGTTCATTCCACGCAGTTTATCGACCTTGTCATACTCGATTTCAGGGAAGATCAGCTGTTCCTTCAGGCCCAGGTTATAATTGCCCCGGCCGTCGAAACCTGTAGGAGATACCCCGCGGAAGTCCCTTACCCGGGGCAGGGCTACATGGAACAGTTTGTCCAGGAAATGATACATCCGGTCGCCCCGCAGAGTAACTTTCACACCGATGGGCATGTTTTCCCGCAGCTTAAAGCCGGCGATGGATTTTTTGGCCCGGGTGACGATGGGCTTTTGACCGGTAATCATGGTCAGGTCATTAACAGCAGCCTCAATGGCCTTGGGATTTTGAATGGCTTCTCCCAGACCGATATTGATTACCACTTTTTCCAGTTTAGGAATTTGCATAACGTTTTTATAGCCAAACTTCTGCATCAATGCAGGAGCTACTTCGGCTTGGTATTTCTCTCTGAGTCGTGCCAAGGTTACTACCTCCTTTCCCGGTCAAGTTCTATTCGAGGTTAGTGCCACACTTTTTGCAAACCCGAACTTTTACTCCGTCTTTAATCAGTTTGCCATAACGAACGCCTTTACCACATTTGTCACACCAGAGCATGACATTGGAAGCATGGATGGGAGCTTCCTTGCTGATAATCCCACCCTGGGGATTTGCTTGATTGGGCTTGGTGTGGCGTTTTACAATATTCACACCTTCAACAACAACGCGGTTTTTGTCGGTGATTACCTGCAGCACTTTCCCTTTTTTACCGGCATCCTTCCCGGTAATAACTACTACAGTGTCGCCTTTTTTTACATGTACCCTGGACATTCTGCCACCTCCTTAGAGAACTTCCGGAGCCAGGGAGATGATTTTCATAAAGTCCCGATCCCGCAACTCCCGAGCTACAGGTCCAAAAATCCGGGTTCCCCGGGGGCTTTTGTCTTCCTTGATGATTACAGCGGCATTGTCATCAAACTTAATGTAGGAACCATCAGGACGACGTACTTCTTTATTGGTCCGCACCACAACGGCCTTGACCACATCACCTTTCTTGACCACGCCGCCAGGTGTTGCTTCTTTAACAGAACAGATGATGATATCACCAACCGAGGCATAACGGCGGTTGGAACCACCCATTACCCGGATGCACATCAGTTTCTTGGCCCCAGTATTGTCAGCCACATTCAGGATTGTCTGCACCTGAATCATATCTGGTGACCTCCTTTCCTACAGTTGTTCCTTCCGCTCCAGGATCTCGACAACCCGCCAGCGCTTATCCTTGCTCAGCGGCCGGGTTTCCATTATTTTGACTCTGTCGCCAATGCGGCAGGCGTTTTCTTCATCATGGGCCTTGAATTTCTTGGTCTGCTTAACAGTCTTACCGTACAACGGATGACGGAACATGGATTCAACAGCTACTACTACGGTTTTATCCATTTTGTCACTGACAACAGTCCCGATCCGAACCTTTCTGCTGTTTCTTTCCACAGGCGAAACCTCCTTTCCTTAAGCCTGGGTAGCTTTCAGTTCCCGCTCGCGAAGAATGGTCTTAACACGGGCGATGGTTTTGCGGACTTCCCGGATACGCATGGGATTGTCCAGCTGGCCTGTGGCCAATTGAAAGCGCAGCTTAAAGAGTTCATCTTTCAGGTCGCCCAGTTTCTGGGTCAACTCTTCATTGCTCAGGTTACGGATTTCGTTAGCTTTCATTTGCTTCACCACCCATTTCTTCGCGTTTTATGAACTTGGTTTTGATGGGAAGCTTGTGGGCAGCCAAACGCATGGCCTCCCGGGCAGTTTCCTCAGGAACGCCAGAGAGCTCAAACAGGATGCGACCGGGTTTTACGACTGCTACCCAGTACTCCGGTGAACCCTTACCGCTACCCATCCGAGTTTCAGCAGGCTTGGCGGTTATGGGCTTGTCAGGGAAAACTTTGATCCATACTTTACCGCCCCGGCGGATATAACGAGTCATAGCAACCCGGGCCGCTTCAATTTGCCGGCTGGTGATCCAGGCGGGCTCTAAAGCCTGTAACCCATACTGACCATATGCCAGCTCGGTACCGCCTTTAGCACGGCCTTTCATCCGGCCCCGGTGTACTCTTCTCCATTTTACTCTTTTTGGTACCAGCATTACTGCTCCCCTCCTTCAGCAGCCTCAGCAACAGCTACTGCCGGCTTGGCTTCAGGCAGAACTTCGCCTTTGTAAATCCAAACTTTGACACCGATTTTGCCATAAGTGGTGTTGGCTTCTGCAAAGCCATAATCGATGTCAGCCCGGAGAGTATGCAAGGGAACTTTCCCTTCGTTATACCATTCAGTCCGGGCAATTTCAGCACCTGCCAGACGACCAGAGCAAGCGATTTTAATACCGCCAGCACCCAGACGCAGCGCCCGGCTTACAGCTTGTTTCATTGCCCGACGGAAAGCAACCCGCTTTTCCAGCTGAGCGGCAACATTTTCTGCAACCAGTTGTGCATCCAGCTCCGGCACTTTGATTTCCTGCACATTTACATTGACCCGCTTACCAGTCATTTTTTCCAGGTCCTTGCGCAGGTTTTCAATTTCAGCACCGCCACGACCGATAACAATTCCCGGCTTGGCTGTGTGAATGGTAACCTTGACCCTGTTGGCACTGCGCTCAATTTCGACCTTGGAGACACCAGCACCATAGAGCCGATTCTTTACATAACGACGCAGTTTAACATCTTCCACCAGCAGTTTATCGAAATCCCGGGTTGCAAACCACTTGGCATCCCAGTCTTTAATGATCCCGATCCGCAGTCCTTTGGGATGTACCTTCTGACCCACCGTTATCCCTCCTTCTTCTCGCTGACCACCACGGTTATATGGCTAGTACGCTTCCGAATCAGATCGGCCCGACCCATAGCCCGCGGATTATACCGTTTCAAGGTTGGTCCCTGGTCAACGAAGATTTTGCTTATATAAAGGGATTGAGTGTCCATTTCATAGTTGTGTTCAGCATTAGCCACAGCAGATTTCAATACCTTTAGCACTTCCCGTGCAGCAGCTTTGGGCATGAATCGCAAGATAGCAAAAGCTTCTTGCACATCCTTGCCCCGCACAACATTAATAACCTGCCGAACTTTACGGGGCGAAATGCGTACATACTTCGCCACGGCTTTGGCTTCCATGGAATTACCCCCTCTCGTCCGTTATTTCCTGGAAGTTGTCTTTTCCCCGGCGTGCCCTTTGAAGGTCCGGGTAGGAGCAAACTCACCCAGCTTGTGTCCGACCATTTCTTCAGTAATATACACAGGCACGTGCTTTCTGCCATCATGCACAGCAATAGTATGCCCAACCATTTCCGGGAAAATGGTGGAACGACGGGACCAGGTCTTAATGACCCGCTTTTCCCCTTTTTCATTTAAAGCCCGCACTTTTTTCAGCAGGTGCTCATCACAAAACGGTCCTTTTTTCAGGCTTCTGCCCATCTTCGCATCTGCCTCCCTTCACGCTGTCTTTCGCAGGTTATTTATTGCGACGGCGCACAATAAACTTATCAGTAGGATGGTTCTTCTTCCGGGTTTTAGCACCCAGAGCCGGTTTACCCCAGGGTGTAACCGGGTTACGCCCGATAGGTGAACGACCTTCACCACCACCATGCGGGTGATCGACAGGGTTCATTACCACACCGCGGACGGTAGGTCTGATACCCAGCCAGCGAGCCCGACCAGCTTTACCGATAGTAATGTTTTCATGATCCAGGTTGCCTACCTGACCGATGGTAGCCCGGCACTCGGCCAGTACTTTCCGCAATTCACCGGAAGGCATGCGCAGCAAGGCATACTTGCCTTCCTTGGCCATCAGCTGAGCATAGGAACCAGCAGAACGTGCCAGCTGGCCACCACGGCCCGGCTTGAGCTCGATATTGTGGACAGTGGTACCTACCGGAATATTGCGCAACGGCAGAGCATTGCCCACTTTAATATCCGCTTCCGGCCCGGAGTAAATGACATCGCCAACTTTCAGACCAACAGGGGCGATGATATAGCGTTTTTCCCCGTCAGCATAGTTGATCAGGGCAATGCGAGCACTCCGGTTCGGATCGTACTCGATAGTAGCAACGCGGCCAGGAATGCCATCTTTGTTGCGTTTGAAATCAATGATCCGGTACATCCGCTTATGTCCGCCACCTTGATGGCGCACAGTCAACCGACCCTGATTGTTGCGGCCAGCCTTTTTCTTGAGAGGCTCCAGCAGGGATTTTTCCGGCTTATCAGTAGTAATCTCCTCAAAAGTGGAGACAGTTACAAAGCGGCGGCCCGGAGAGGTGGGTTTAAAGGACTTGATCGCCATTATGGTTCCCTCCCTTTCCTTGCGTCTTACACACCTTCGAACAATTCGATCTTGTGGCCTTCAGCCAGTTTAACTATCGCCTTTTTCTTGTCAGGGGTCTTGCCAACAGTACGGCCTACCCGCTTGGTTTTACCCTTGATGTTCATGGTCCAGACATCTACAACTTTTACACCAAAGGCTTTTTCCACAGCATGCTTGATTTCGATTTTGTTAGCTGCAGGATTGACCAGAAAAGTATATTTATTTTCGGCCAGCAAAGCCATGGACTTTTCCGATACTACGGGGCGAATCAGCACATCTTGATAGCTCCGCATTAGGCTAGCACCTCCTCGACCCGAGCCACTGCATCTTTGGTGATAACCAGACTGCCGTGTTTGAGCAGGTCATATACATTAATGCCAGAGGCAGTTACCGGTTTTACCCCAGGAATGTTGCGAGCAGATTTGAAGACGTTCTCATCCAGCTGAGCAGTTACCACCAGAGCATTTTGGGCTTTCAGGTTGTTCAGGACTTTCACCATTTCCTTGGTCTTAGGAGCCTCAAAGCTCAGATTGTCCAGTACAAAAATCTCATTAGCCAGAACCTTGGCGGAAAGCGCAGACTTCAGTGCCAGTCTTCTTACCTTCTTGGGCAACTTAAAGCCATACTTGCGCGGCTTGGGACCAAACACGATACCGCCCCCACGCCAGATAGGAGAACGAATGCTCCCGTGACGAGCCCGACCGGTACCTTTTTGCCGCCAGGGCTTCTTGCCACCGCCAGCGACCTCAGCCCTGGTCTTAGTGGAATGGGTGCCAGCCCGTTCAGCGGCCAGCTGAGCCACCACTGCTTGATGCAGCACATGCTTGTTGGGCTCAATGCCGAAGATCTCATCTTTCAGCTCAATTTCGCCCACCTGTTCACCGTTGATATTGTACAGTGCCACTTTAGGCATCACTTTTTCCTCCTTTCCTGCCGTTTATCTTTAAGCTTTGACGCTAGGTTTGATGATCAGCAGGCTGTTTTTGTTGCCGGGTACACTGCCTTTAATAACCAGCAGGTTGCGTTCACGGTCAACTTTTACCACTTGCAGGTTTTGTACGGTAACCCTTTCTCCACCCATACGCCCCGGCAGAGGACGGCCTTTAAATACCCGAGCCGGGCCTTTAGCACCCAGAGAACCGACGCGACGGTGGTATTTAGAACCGTGAGCCATTGGGCCGCGGGCAAAACCGTGCCGTTTGATGGCACCGGCAAAACCTTTACCCTTGGAGATACCGGTTACATCCACTGCTTCTCCTTCAGCAAAAATATCAGCGAAAATTTCCTGACCTACCTGATATTCATCGACATTATCTACGCGGAATTCGCGAACGTAGCGCTTGGGCTGAACCCCCGCCTTGGCAAAATGCCCTTTCAGAGGCTTGTTCACCCGGGTCTCCTTCACATCACCAAAAGCAACCTGGATGGCATTGTAACCATCGGTTTCTACGGTTTTCTTTTGTACTACGACGCACGGGCCAGCCTCAATCACAGTTACGGGGATCAATTTGCCATCTTCAGTGAAAAGCTGAGTCATCCCCACTTTTCTACCCAAGATACCTTTCGCCATTTTTGCCACCTCCTATGCATTTCTCAGAACACGCCCCCAGGCGTGCCGTAATGTGTTTACAGTTTAATTTCAATATCAACGCCCGCAGGCAGATCCAGTCGCATCAAAGCATCGACTGTTTTGGGACCGGGTTCTACGATATCAATCAGCCGCTTGTGGGTCCGCATTTCAAATTGCTCCCGACTGTCCTTGTTGACATGTGGAGACCGCAAGATGGTGTAGATGGCTTTTTCCGTAGGCAACGGAATCGGCCCAGCTACCTTGGCCCCTGTCCGTTTGGCTGTTTCCACGATTTTAGCCGCAGACTGGTCCAAAATCTTGTGGTCATAGGCCTTCAAACGGATTCTGATTTTCTGTTTGCTCATTGATTTACCCCTCCTTTTTTCGCCCGATCGTTGCGGACATTCTCAGTGAAAATTCCCCTTGACGGGTAGGTGGCCCGACAAGGCAACCTTTCACCTCATCGCCTGTCGATTTGCCAACAATTATATATTATATTGATTTTACCCCAGAAATACAAGGGGTTTGCGAAAATTTCTATAGAGAAACAGATACTGCAGACTTTTTTGCCTGCAGTACCTGTCCCCAAAAGTATAGCTTTAAGATTATTCGTTGATAGCTGATACCACGCCAGCGCCTACAGTCCGGCCACCTTCGCGGATAGCGAAGCGCAGACCTTCTTCAATAGCGATGGGGGTGATCAGTTCTACTTCGATCTTAACGTTGTCACCAG
>NZ_BDLR01000019.1:0-6440 GCF_002049395.1 Carboxydocella sp. JDF658
TATCTCATTGAAACAATCCGATAAGTACAAGAACGCCAATTTCAAGCACTTTATGGAGCTTCTGGAGGAGCACGAGGGAATAGCCATAAGTTATTCCTGTCTCCACACTATTTTGACCAAAGCAGGCATTAACAGTCCTAAGAAACGAAGGAGATTTAAACCTCATCGCCGCAGAAAGAGAAAGACTCAGGAAGGCCTCCTTATACAAATGGATGCCACTCCTTTTGAATGGTTTGGCACTAATGAAAAGTTTGCCCTCCATGGTGCAATTGACGATGCTACCGGGAAAATAGTAGGACTCTACCTGGCCAAGAATGAATGCTTGCAAGGATATTTTGAGGTAATCTGGCAAATCGTTAACAAGCACGGTATTCCAGCAAGTATCTATGCAGACAGACACTCAATTTTTCTCTCCCAAAACGCTTCAAAGCTTACGATTGAGGATCAATTGCAAGGCAAAGTTGTTAACGACACCCAGTTTGGCAGAGCTATGAAAGAACTAGGTATAACCCTTATTCCAGCACGTTCACCCCAGGCCAAAGGTAGAGTAGAGCGACTATGGGAAACTCTTCAAAGCAGGCTCCCTGTTGAATTCAAAATAGCCGGTATTACCACTATTGATGCAGCCAATGAGTTCCTATCTCAATATATAGAGAAATTTAACAGTCAGTTTGCGGTGAAAGCTTTAGAGCCCGAAACTGCTTATAGAGTGCTTGACCAAAACATTGATATTGGCCATATACTATGTGTTAAACAAAAAAGAACCATCGATAATGGGGGTGTATTTTCTTTCTATAACAGGCATTTTAAGGTTATCTATAAAGAAACCAATCCTATTCCGCCACGTACGAAGATAGATGTATTAATAAGTCCGGTTTTTGGCGTAAAAGTGCAATACAAAAACACTGTATTTGAAACGCTCCTCTATGTTAAGCCGCAAAAGACTCAAAAACCAAAAACTGAAGCTACTGAGAGAAAGCCCTATATACCTCCAGATACGCATTACTTTAAGTATGGACACAATCTGGTTAAAAGACTTACCTACGAAGACAGCGACAGGGATATTTTAAAAATGCTTGAAGAGATATTTCTCCGAAAGTATGCTTAGCTTTGCCTGGATCTAATTTTTAGGAACCTTAACCGGGCTTGATTTGCCAAAAGTTATGAAGTGAGGTTAAGTCAAGGGCGGGCGAAGCCCGTTCACTTTACCCTTGACTTAACCTCACGTAATAACTACAATTGCCAAAGCCCGGTTAGGTTCTTAGCAGGGGGTGACATTTTGTGACGATAATTAACCCTATTTTGGGGTGACATTTTCACAAGTTATTGACATCATTTATTGAAAAGTCAGCGCTGAAGCATGAAGTTTTTGAGAAGTCTTCTATTTTAGATAACTAACACTTTTTAATGTTTGCTAAGGTTCAAAGTTCTTAGGTATGATATTGCAAAAAAAAGAAGACACTACGACTCTTTAGAGTTAAAATAATGTTAGGGGAGATATTATGACACGAGGTGACCACTGATGGCGATTCTGGAAACAGCCAATATTGAGCAAGGCATGCCCACGGTGGAGCAGGCCCGGCTGCGCTTGCTGCAGGCCCTGCGGGGTGCCAAAGCCCGGCGGGCCAGGGCAGTAAAAGTAATCCACGGCTACGGTTCCAGTGGGGTGGGTGGCACTTTGCGGGGGGAAATGCAAAAAGCCCTGGCTGCTCACCGCCGCTCAGGCTTAATTCGTCACTTTGTTTCCGGTGATAAATGGTCCATCTTTACGCCGGAAGGGCGGAGGGCTCTGGAACTGGTGCCGGAACTGAAAGGGGACCGGGACCTGGACCGGGGTAATCCGGGAATAACGATTGTTATTTTGTAGGCAATAGCACCCTTTTACCCCCTCTGTCATAGGCTGAAATGAAGTCCTGACAGAACGGGGGGTGATGCCGGTTGAAGACAGCGACATATCTGGCAGCTGTACCTGCCCGCCGCAGCTGGCTATCCAGCCTGGGCCCGGCCGTGGTGGTAGCGGTGGCCTATGTCGATCCAGGCAATTTTGCTGCCAACTTGGAAGGGGGAGCCCGTTTCGGCTACAGCCTGCTCTGGGTACTGCTGCTCAGCAATTTAATGGCAATTTTTCTGCAGCGCCAGTCAGCCAAACTGGGGATTGGCGCCGGGAAAGACCTGGCCACACTGTGCGGGGAACAGTTTCGGCCAGGAGTCAATCGCCTGTTATGGTTACTGGCGGTAATCGCCGCTATGGCTACTGATCTGGCTGAATTTCTGGGAGCGGCCCTGGGGTTTTATTTGCTGCTGGGGGTTCCCCTCTGGCTGGCCGGGCTATTGACAGCGGTGGTGACTGTTTCCATTCTGGCCCTGGAACGCTATGGGCAAAGACTGCTGGAAATAGTGATAGGCACCATTGTAGCTTTAATTGGGTTCTGTTATGTGATAGAATTGTTTCTGGCCAAACCTGATTGGCCGCAGGTGCTGGCCCATACAGTAATTCCCCGTTTGCCTGCCGGCTCGATTCTGGTAGCGGTGGCTATGCTGGGGGCAACGGTAATGCCCCATGTAGTGTTTTTGCATTCTCAGCTGGTGCTGGACCGGCGCCCCCAGGGAGCATCTGCAGATTTTTTACGCCAGCTGTTTCGCTGGGAATGCCGGGATATTGCCCTGGCCATGAATACCGCCTTTTTCATCAACTGGGCCATGGTGGTGGTGGCAGCGGCAGTTTTCCACCGGCAGGAGATTGCAGTAAACAGTCTGACCGGTGCTTACCACAGTTTACAGCCAATGCTGGGCAGTCTGGCCCAGCTGGTGTTTGGCATTGCCCTGCTGGCTTCCGGCCTTTCCTCCTCTGTGGTGGGGACGATGAGTGGCCAGCTGGTGCTAAAAGGCTTTATCGGCCTTGACCTGCCTGTGACCTGGCGACGGCTTCTGGTCATGGGCCCGGCTCTGGCGGTTTTGCTCTGGGCAGCCGATCCCCTGCAGGCCCTGGTGTTCAGCCAGGCGGTCTTGAGTTTTGCCCTGCCAGGGGCGATTGTGCCGCTGCTTCTGCTGACCCGGCGCCGGGATTTACTGGGGGAACTGGCGGATCGGCCCTGGGAACAGCTGCTGGGCTGGAGTGTGGTGACTGTGGTGCTGGCTTTTAACGGCATACTATTATTGAGCGGTTTTGGGGGGTGAGCCCCCCATTTCCCCTTTTCACAGAAAAAAGACCTTTACCCCGACCTGCAGTCGAGGTAAAGGTCTCGTTGCCCGTCCCCGGGTTTGGACGGTGGCAGAACCGGGTATTGCTACCAGTATGTCGATTCTGCCTGTGGCAGGTTAATACCACCAACTACTCCCCTTTACACTGGCAATATATGCACTATCCTGCCCAGGGGTGCATACATTGAAGCAGAAGACAGGTACTGGGGGGAGGAAAATGCCACAGGAAGAACTAATCTTCTGGCTGGGAATATTACAGGAACATCTGCAGACAGCGAAAAACCGGCTGGCGGAAGGGGAAAAAGCCTGGCGGCAGGAGGCGGAACAAATTCAACAACGCCTCCAGGCCGTGCAGGACCAGCTGCGGGGAGGCTATTTTGTCAGCAAGGCAGATATCCTGGCTCTGGCCCGGGAAACCTGCCGCTGGCTGCGGCGTTTGCTTTATCGCATGTTGCGCTGTCAGGTGCAGGCCAGCCTGTATCCCCTGCTGGTGGACCACTGGGCCCGGGAGACCCGCTTTTTCTGTCAGTTATTGCGGTTGAGTGCCACCGGTAACCCCCATGCCCGCCTGGGACAGTTAAGGGAGAGTTTATTCTGGTTACGTATTTTTGCTGAGCACCTGCAACTGCTCAGCCAGCAGCTGGATCCTACGGAACAGTTACTTCAGGCTGAAGCAGCCCTGTTGTTGCGGCGACTGGAACGATGTCGCCTGACTCTGAGTAACTGGGAGTCTCTGGTGGGGCAGGATAGAGATTTCCCCCTCACCCTGGGCCAGGCATTGGCGGATAGCCGGGAAACGGTGCTGGCGGTGTTGAAATACAAACAAAAAGTAGCGCGGCGGGCCAGACGGTGTCAGTTGCTGGCGGTTTTTCCGGCTGACTGGCCGGAACATCTGTTGCGGGAAGGACGTTATTTTCTCAGTCTCTGGCCATAGGAAAACAGAAAGAGAAAGGAAGGACAAGGGATGGACAGCTATCGTTCGGTAGGCCGGGAAGCGGTGGCGGAAATTGTGATCAAAAAATCCCGGTTTATCTGTTATGTAAAGCCTGTAGAAACTGCCGAGGCAGCCCAGGAATTTGTCGAGGCTATTCGCAAAAAACACTGGGATGCTACTCACAATGTTCCAGCCTGGCGGGTGGGAATGCCGGTACCGGCAGAAAGGTTCAGTGATGATGGCGAACCGGCGGGAACAGCCGGCATGCCGGTGCTGGAGGTATTGCGCAAACAGGAGGTAACCAACTGCGTACTGGTAGTGACCCGCTATTTTGGCGGCACTTTGCTGGGAGCAGGGGGCCTGGTGCGGGCTTATACGGAAAGTGCCGTTAAGGGGCTGGAGGCAGCCGGGATTGTTACCTATCACCTTTATCGGCGATTTACCATTATAGTTCCTTACCCGCTTTTGGGCTCCATCCTCCATCTGCTGGAAAAGTTGGAGGGTAAACTGGAAGAACCGCTTTATGGAGCAGAAGTCCAGGTAAGGGGTTGGTTACTCCCTGAGCTGCAAAACAAGCTGGAAAAGGAAGTGGCGGAACTGGGGCAGGGACAGCTGCAGGTGGAATGGGGGGAAAGCTGTTACTTGCCGTAAATGCCTTTCAGCCGTCCCTTCCAGAAACGCAATCTATTAGCCAGGCCGGGATATCTGGCCTGTAATTTTTTTTGCCATTTCCGGGCCCAGGGCCAATCGGGGGCCAGCAAATAGAGGGCCAGCAGCAAAAACAGAATTCCCTGCAGAACTGGTAAAAAGAGACCGGCGATGCCCAGGATTAGAAAAATCAGGCCCAGGCTGAGGCGCAACAGCTTTTTAGCTTTTTCTCTCATGAGCGTCTCCTTCCTTTGGGACTTCTTCACACTTCTATTATGACTGATTAACCGGGCAAAAGCAATGGGACTGGCACCCGGATTCCTGGTCCCCGATAGTATATTACACAATCACAGCACAATCGAGGGGACAGTGAATGAGCATTCTTCCAGTCCAGCCTGAGTTAAAGGAAACCCTGTGGGGCGGTACCTGGTTCTGGCGCCAGGGACTGCACCAGGAGGGGAGAAGACGGATAGGGGAAATGTGGTATACGGTACCGGGTATGCCCCTGATGGTGAAATTTATCGATGCAGCGGCACCCCTTTCCCTGCAGGTCCATCCGGGCGATGCCCAGGCCTGGCAGCGTGAGGGCAAAAGGGGTAAAACGGAGGCCTGGTATATCTGGTCCACTGAACCAGGAGCGTATATCTATTATGGGTTTCAGCGTCCAGTGGAAAAAAAAGAGGTGGAAGCGGCTATTCGCGCGGGCCAGCTGGAAAAACTGGTGAAAAAAGTGAAAGTGCGGGCCGGGGATATGATCTTTGTGCCTCCCGGGACTATCCATGCCATTGGCGCCGGGGTAAGATTGGTGGAAGTACAAACTGCGGTAGACCTGACCTACCGGCTGTACGACTGGGGACGGGGCAGGAAACTGCAGATAGAGAAAGGACTGGCGCTGCTTAACACTGCTGCTGTAGAAGAAAATATCGTGGTGTCTACCCTGGAACGGCAGCTGACGGAATTGCATTGTCCGGCTTTCAGATTACAGAAACTCAATTTGCAAGGGCAGATGCAACTATCCCCCGGCGGTTCCTGGTTTTTCCTGGTCGGTCTAAAGGGGGAGGGGCAGCTTAGCAGTGGCCGGTGGCTCTATCAGGTGAAACCGGGAACAGTGTATTGGCTGGATTCAACACCGGTTTGGTTAGGAGGCAAGATAGAGGTTTTAATCTTGAATGGAAATATTTGATATAATATATTTAATAGAGCTAGAAAAAGGAGTACCAGAGATGAAAAAATTCTGGGATGCCCATGTCCATCTCTTCCCGGAGCGAATATTTAAGGCGATCTGGCGCTGGTTTGCTCAAGCTGGCTGGGAAATACCCTTTGCCAACTGGGAGCTGGAACAATATGTGGCTTATTTGCAGAAAATGGGGATGGAGCGGGCTTTTTTGCTCACTTATGCCCATAAACCGGATATTTCCCTGGAGTTAAATCGCTGGGTGCGAGAAGTATGTCAGCAGTATTCACAATTCATTCCCTTTGCCTGTATTCACCCTCTGGATACTAACCTGGAAGAGGTCATTATTACAAAAACCGGGCTTTCATCCCACGGGTTCACCCGTGGGATGAAAGCCCGGCTAAGTTTTTACCGGAATGTCTTCCTTGTATTGTATAAATTTGGTATAATATAGCTATGGAATAAAAATATAGACACAAATGT
>NZ_BDLR01000020.1:0-18372 GCF_002049395.1 Carboxydocella sp. JDF658
GGGGTTGCCCCGCCATTAGCAAGGGAGAGGACAAGCCGGTGATCGATCAGGCTTTATGTAATGGCTGTGAACTCTGTGCCCGGGTATGTCCGGTGGAGGCCATCAGCAGCAAGGGGGGCGAGGCATAATGGCAGATATACTGAATATATTGCTGGTAGGAGTAGGTGGTCAGGGAACCATTCTAGCAGCCAAAGTTCTGGCAGCGGCGGCCCTGGCCCAGGGGCTGGATGTAAAGATGTCGGAAATCCACGGCATGGCTCAGCGGGGGGGAAGTGTGATCACTCATGTTCGGGTAGGGGAAAAAGTTTTTTCACCCCTGGTGGAAAGCGGGGAAGCCGATATCATAGTAGCCTTTGAGGAACTGGAGGCCCTGCGCTATGCTCATTATTTGCGGCCCGGTGGAATAATCATTGTCAATCAACGGCAAATTCCCCCGCTACCGGTGGTAATCGGGGCGGCCCCGTATCCGCAAGAAGTTACCGGGAAACTGGCAGCCTATGGGCAGGTGCAGGTAATAGCGGCCGAGGAACTGGCCGGCCAGGCTGGTAACCCCAGGGGTGCCAACCTGGTTTTGCTGGGGGCCCTGGCAGCCCGGTTGCCCTGGGCTCTGGCTGACTGGGAAGCAGCCATTCAAGCGAGAGTTCCAGCCCGTTTCCTGGAAAGCAATTTAACAGCCTTTCAACTGGGTTTCGCGAAAAATGTCGATTAATGTCGAAAAAGGACTTGGCAAATTCAAAAAGTTTTGCTATTATGTTAGTGGTTATGCATAACATCTTTTCAGTCCCCCTTGAAACCGGGTATCATAAACAATGATACCTGGTATTTTTTTTAGCTCGGGTGAGGTGATCAGGGTGTTAACGGTGAAAATTCAGCTGCGCAGTTATCAGCAGGAAAAAGGGGGAGAATATAGCGGGGGAGAGTGGGAAACCACTGGCTATTATCTGAGGGAAAACAACCAGTATCGCCTGTTCTATCAGGAACCGGCGGAAACAGGGCTGGATACCCGGACGGAAATCACGGTGGATGGGGAGGAATTGACAGTTCGCCGCCGGGGAGCTGTGGAAATGGAACAGAGCTTTTGCCGGGGGAGACATTGCCGGGGGAATTATCGCACTCCCTACGGACAGTTGGCCCTGGAAACCAGAACGATTCAGACAGAGGTAAACTTGACAGAGACCGGTGGAAATATTAAGCTAAAGTATGAACTTTTTTTGGCAGGAGAATACATAGGCATCCACTGGTTGGAAATAAATTTCCAGGCAGAATGAGTGGGTAGGAGGAACAGTGTATGGATAATTTGATTGCCAGCTTGCGCCAACAGTTGAATGAAGCCATCCTTTATGCGGTGGAAGAGAGCCGTGAGCGGGGAGAGCTGACCCTTGAAAGTATACCCGAATTTGTGCTGGAGATACCGCGGGAAAAAGCTCACGGTGATTTTGCTACTAATATCGCTATGTTACTAACCCGTCAGGCCAGAAAAGCGCCCCGGCAGATTGCCGAAACCTTGCTGCCTTACCTGCAAGCAAAACTGGGGGAGACAGTTACTGCTATTGAAGTAGCGGGACCGGGTTTTATCAATTTCCGCTTAAATCCTCGCTGGCTGCAACAGGTGGTACCTCTAGTGCTGAACAAAGGGGCAGATTACGGGCGCACTCAGGTCGGTGGTGGCAAAAAGGTTCAGGTGGAGTTTGTTTCCGCTAACCCTACCGGTTTGTTGCATATGGGCAATGCCCGGGGGGCGGCTTTAGGAGATACCATTGCGGCTTTACTGGATTTTTCCGGTCATGCTGTGACCCGGGAGTTTTATATCAATGATGCCGGTAACCAGATCGAAAATTTCGGCAAATCCCTGGAAGCCCGTTATTTGCAATTACTGGGCCAGGATGTAGAATTTCCGGAAGAGGGCTACCATGGTCGGGATATTATCGAGACTATGCAGAAACTGATCGATCAGGAAGGGGACAAATGGCTGACAGTTGCTCCTGCTGAGCGCCGGGCTTATTTTATCCAGTTTGGCCTCAAGGAAAAACTGGGGGCGATCAAAACTGTCCTGGAGCGCTTTGGCGTTCACTATGATGTCTGGTTCAGTGAGCAATCCCTTCATGACTCCGGGGCGGTGACCAATGTCATCGAGGAACTGCGGCAGAAAGGCTATATTTACGAAGAAGACGGGGCTCTCTGGTTTAAGGCAACCGCTTTCGGAGATGACAAGGATGAAGTAGTGGTTCGCAAAAATGGAGTACCTACTTACTTCGCGGCCGATATCGCTTACCATAAGAACAAGTTTGACCGCGGGTTTGAACGGGTAATCAATATCTGGGGGGCTGATCACCACGGCCATGTAGCCCGGATGAAAGGGGCTATGGCGGCTTTAGGTTATGATCCGGACAAGCTGGATGTGGTGATCATGCAGCTGGTGCGCCTTTTCAAAGGCGGCGAAATTGTCCGCATGTCCAAGCGTTCCGGGGAGTTTGTAACCCTGGAGGATTTGATTGAAGAGGTAGGGGTAGATGCCGCCCGTTACTTCTTCATCATGCGCAGTGCGGATAGCCACCTGGATTTCGACCTGGACCTGGCCAGGACTCAATCCAGTGAAAACCCGGTCTATTATGTCCAGTATGCCCATGCCCGTATCTGCAGTATTCTGCGCCAGGTCGAGGAGAAGGGGCTGAGCTTGCCGGCAGTGGAAAAAGCGGATTTTGCCTGCCTGCAACAACCGGAAGAGCAGGATCTGCTCAAAAAACTGGCGGAACTGCCGGATGAGATTGCTTATGCGGCTATTAACCTGGAACCCCACCGGATTGCCCGTTATGCCCACGAGCTGGCAGCGGCTTTCCACAGTTTCTATAATCATTGCCGGGTGATCGGGGAGGAAGAGAAAATCTATCAGGCCCGGGTCTTACTGGTGAAGGCTACTCAGATCGCTCTGGCCAATACTTTGCGGCTGCTGGGAGTAACTGCTCCGGAACGGATGTAAAAAGCACTTGTCAAAGGTCTGACCTTTCCGTATAATAAGAATTGCCTTCTATTAAAGGAGGCGGTTGGGTGTGAGGGGCTGAAACGGCGGAAAGGAGGATGACCGATGAAAGAACTGCTGATGGCCACTTTGTCCGGCGCCATCGTAGGCCTGGTTTTTGGTTTCATGAAACTGCCCATTCCAGCTCCCGCTAGTTTGACGGGGATTATGGGCATAGTCGGCATCTTTCTGGGCTATATTGTTTCGCAAAACTTGCGCTGACCTGCTGGTTGGCGCTTTTGTTTTTTTGGTGAGAGCAGCAGGAAATCGTTGACAAACGGCGAATATTGTATCAAACAATATCCCCGAAAGCGGGAGAGGAGTTGGGAGCAGTGGCAAAATACTCCTATGCCGAATTGGCTTATCGCATCCTCAGGGAGGCACAAAGACCCTTACCGGTACGGCAATTGCTGGAACAGGTAGTGGCTGAACAGCAAAAAAATGAAGGCCAGCTCAAGGGCAGTTTGCCCCAGCTGATGGCCAGTGCCTATACGGAAATCAACCTGGACCAGAGATTTGTTCACCTGGGTGAAGGGCTGTGGAGCATACGGGAACTGGTAGGTACCAGGACCACCCCTGATGACAGCTGGGATATCTAACTTGACAATTATCGACGCCACAAGCTAAAATAGTACAGTATGGAAAAAAAACAAATCAGCTGGTACACGGCTGATTTGTTCTTTTTGTGAGGGGGCAAAATTATAATGACCAAGTACATCTTTGTGACGGGCGGAGTAGTTTCATCACTGGGAAAAGGGATCACTGCGGCCTCTTTAGGTCGGCTCCTGAAAAGCAGAGGCCTGAAGGTGGCTATCCAGAAGTTTGATCCCTACATCAACGTGGATCCCGGCACCATGAGCCCCTACCAGCACGGTGAAGTCTTTGTTACCGATGACGGAGCGGAGACAGACCTGGACCTGGGGCATTATGAGCGCTTTGTCGACATCAGTGTTACCAAAAACTCCAATGTGACCACCGGCAAAATCTACTGGTCGGTAATCAGCAAGGAACGGAAAGGGGACTATCTGGGCGGAACAGTACAGGTTATTCCCCATATCACCAATGAAATCAAGGACCGGATTTACAGGGTAGCCAGGGAGTCCAATCCTGATGTAGTGATTACAGAAATCGGTGGTACTGTCGGTGACATCGAGTCCCTGCCTTTTCTAGAGGCCATCCGGCAGATTAAAGGGGATATCGGTAAGGAAAATGTCCTTTACATTCATGTTACCCTTGTACCTTATATTAAAGCTGCTGGTGAGCTGAAAACCAAGCCCACCCAGCACAGTGTCAAGGAGCTGCGCAGTATCGGGATAAAGCCGGATGTTATCGTTTGCCGGACCGAACGGCCTTTGTCCCGGGAGATGGAAGAAAAACTGGCCCTGTTCTGTGACATCGATCCTGAAGCAGTGATTCAGGCAGTAGATGCTTCCTCCATATATGAAGTGCCGCTGATGCTGAAAAAAGAGGGCCTGGATGATATCGTGATCGAAAAACTGGGCTTAACCTGCGGGGAAGCGGATTTGCGGGAATGGGAAGAAATCGTGGAAAAGGTCAAGAATCCCCGCGCCTTTGTCAATATCGCTGTCGTCGGTAAATATGTGGAGCTGCCGGATGCCTACATGAGTGTGGCTGAGGCCCTGCGCCATGGCGGTATTTATCACGAAGCTGCTGTTAATATCCTCTGGGTCAGTGCCGAGGAAATGGAACGCCGGGATCCGGCCGAGTTGCTGGCTGAAGCTGATGGTATCCTGGTACCCGGTGGTTTTGGGGATCGGGGAATTGAAGGCAAAATCCGGGCCATCAATTATGCCCGGGAGAAAGGGATTCCTTTCCTTGGTATTTGTCTGGGTATGCAATGCGCTGTGATCGAGTTTGCCCGTAATGTAGCCGGATTGAAGGGAGCTAACAGTTCCGAGTTTGGTGACACTCCCTATCCTGTTATCGACCTGCTGCCGGAACAGAAGGATATCGAGGAAATGGGAGGAACCATGCGATTGGGCATCTATCCCTGCAAGCTCGCCAGTGACAGCAGGGCTTATACGGCCTACGGGGAAGAGCTGATTTATGAACGCCATCGCCATCGTTTTGAATTCAATAACGAGTTCAGGGAACAGCTAACTGAGCTGGGCCTGGTGATTTCCGGTACCAGTCCGGATGGGCGGCTGGTAGAAATTGTGGAATTGCCGGATCACCCCTGGTTTGTGGCTACCCAGTTTCACCCTGAATTCAAGTCCCGGCCTAACCGGCCCCATCCCCTGTTCCGGGATTTTGTCGGTGCAGCTCTGAATAGGGCATAAGCCAGCAAAGCCCGCCATAAGCTGTAAGGAGAAGGGTGGGAACAGCATGAAAAAAAGGCTCATAGTCCTTGTGTTGCTCGCTGTGATCGTAATCCCGGTACTGCTGGCCATTAAACAAAATGGTTTGGGAGGAGAAGGAAAGAAAAAGGCTGCACTCCCTAAAGGCGGGGATAAAATCGGAATTATATATGTCGAAGGGCCCATTGTAGGCGGTCGCTCAGAGGATGGAATCTTTGGCCAGGCGGTAGCTGCTGGTGATGATTTGATGGAGCAACTAAGGGAGGCCCGGGAAGATGATAGCATCAAGGCGGTAATCCTGCGCATAAACAGCCCGGGAGGCAGTGCAGCTGCTTCCCAGGAGGTAGGCGAAGAAATCGACCGCCTGCGGGAAGCCGGTAAGGTGATAGTCACTTCCATGGGGGATGTGGCGGCTTCTGGCGGTTACTGGCTGGCTGCCAAAACCGATTATATTGTGGCTAATCCCGCTACAATGACCGGCAGTATCGGTGTGATTATGCGGTTTCAGGAACTAAAAGGCCTGTATGACAAGCTGGGCATTACCGATAATACCATCAAATCCGGGCCGTTGAAGGATATTGGCAGTGAAGCCCGGCCTATGACTCCGGCGGAAAAGGCTTTGCTGCAGGGCATGGTCAATGACATCTATGAACAGTTTGTGGATGTAGTGGCTGAAGGGCGCAAATTGCCCCGGGAAAAGGTCAAGGCCCTGGCTGATGGCCGGATTTTCACCGGCCGCCAGGCCAAAGAGGCCGGGCTGGTAGATGAACTGGGCAACTTCTATACCGCAGTGGAAAAAACCAGGGAGTTGGCCCATCTGGATGAAGAAGCAGAACTGGTAGAACTGGGTAAACCTTCCCCCTGGCGCAAGATCTTCGGCAGCACTGAAACTGTCGGACTGAGCGGGCCTTTGCGCCTGTCTCCTGCGGAAGAAGCCGCTCTTAAGAAGCTGTTGAGTGGAATCAAAGGGGGAGAATAGCGTGGGTTTTCTGGATTTAATTTATGGTGTATTTGTGCAGCCCCGGCGTCTTTTTCGCTCTCTGGCGGAACAGCCCCGGCCGGGTGCGGCATTTCTGGCTGTAATCATAGTTGCGGTCCTGAATCTGGTTACTCAGGTTTATGTGGTTTTACCGGGGGAATTGAAGAATGTTCCTCAAGGGGCAGAGGAGCTGGCCCTCGTTCAGGAGTTTTTTCGCCTGCCTTCCATGCAGATTTTGATGATCATTGCAGGGGCGTTGTTTTCCCTGGTCTGGTTAGTAATGCAAGCGGGGTATTTTCAGGTACTGGCGGAGATGTTAGGGGGAATACCCCGCTCTGCTCTGGCGCTGTTTTCAGCACTTGCATTGGCCCAAACGGTGCAAGTAGTAATGATCCCCCTGCAGGCGCTGGTGGCAATAGGGGTGCTCAATCAATTGTTGCTGGGGTTAGGGGCACTGATTGTATATATTTACAGTTCCCTGATCCTTCCCTACTGGGCTATGCGGGAAATCAGCGAACTCAGCAGTGGTCGCACCTTGTTGGTTGTATTTTCGCCTCTGTTGATTTTCCTGGCGTTCCTGATTTTAATCGGGGCAGGTATTGGGATAGCTGTTCAGCATTTTGGCGATTTTTTCAATTCTCTATGAAAAAGACTTTACCTCAACCGCAGTGCGAACTGCGGTTTTTGTTTGTCCAGCATAATATATGATTGTTTATAAAATTCCTGCCTTTTTGGCAGGAAAAGTTGTTTTTGTGCAGAATATGGAATTAAGTTAGTGAGATTGGGGGGACTAAATTTGGCAGAAAAGAAAATTTTAATTGTGGATGACCAGGTAGGAATTCGCATGTTAATGCGAGAAGCGCTCAAGGATTTAACCAGTCAGCTGGAAATGGCAGCTAGCGGCCAGGAAGCGATTGAAAAATTTCTTAGTTTTCAGCCAGACATCATGTTGATTGACTTGAAAATGCCGGGGATGAATGGTTTGGAAGTTTTAGAAGCATTGCAGGATAAACGCGAAAAATGTCGAATTATCTTAATGACGGCATACGGGGAGCTAGATGTGATGTCCCAGGTGCCTAAAATAGGCATTGATGAGTATTTGACCAAACCTTTTGATATCAACGAGTTGCGCCAGATCATAACCAGATACCTGTGATAGTGGGACAAAATTTTTATGGGTGGGACCAAAAACGTAGCAGGATTTTGGGGGTTGATGGCGAATACTCAATTTCGAGTGAGGTGTAAAAGCAATGGTCATTACAACCCAGGCCAGTGTTGCGATCAGGTGTCCTGCCTGTGGACGGCTGGAACTGCATAGTTTGTCGCTTTTTCAACTGAATAAGGGTCAGAGCCTGGAAATTTTCTGTTCCTGCGGAGCACGGGTAGCAACTTTTAAGATGAAAAAAGGACAGGAAGTTTATTTGCAGGTGGATTGTGTCCTCTGTGATGCCAAACATCTCTACCAGTTCCACCGCAAACAGGTATGGGGCAAGAAGGTGCTGAACCTGATCTGTGCTGACAGCAAACTGGATCTGGGGCACCTGGGCCCGAAAGAGCAGGTAGCCCGCCTGGTGAAAAACCACGAGGCCGAGTTGCTGAAATTGCTGCAGGAGATAGAGGATGCCGACTATTTTCGGGCCCCGGAAGTGATGTTACAGGCGGTCAGTTATCTGCAGGACCTGGCGGTAGATGGGGCGGTTTATTGCAGTTGTGGCAATCCCCATATCGGCATGGATCTTCTGCCTGACCGAATAGAACTGCATTGCCGGGATTGTGATGCGGTAGGGGTAGTTTATGTGGAGAATGAACAGGAATTAGCTGCTATCAAAAGCCTAAAGGAAGTAGAATTGACTGCCGGCAGCCTGTCAATTATTGAACCGCCGCTGTTTTCTCCCTATCCCCAGGGACAAACCAAAAAATAAGCATAGAAGAGTTTGGGCTGGTCATATACTAAACTTGCAGGGACAAGTTTAGTATTTTCCTTTTTCAGCCTATTTAAAAATATTAAGGAGGTTATCCGTATGGCACTGGTACCTATTACCGAACTACTGAAAGAGGCAGAAGCTGGCGGATATGCCGTCGGTGCCTTTAACTGCAACAACATGGAAATTGTCCAGGCGATCATCGCTGCAGCTGAAGCGGAAAAGGCTCCGGTTATCATGCAGGCCAGTCAGGGAGCCATCAAATATGCTGGATTGGATTACATAGTGGCAATGGCCAAAACAGCAGCGGAAAAAGCTACTGTGCCGGTGGCCCTGCATCTGGACCATGGCACCAGCTTCGAACAGGTGATGAAATGCATCCGGGCGGGCTTTTCGTCCGTCATGATCGATGGTTCCAAATTACCCCTGGAAGAAAATATTGCTCTTACCAAAAAAGTTATTGACGTGGCCCATGCAGTAGGTGTTTCCGTAGAAGCGGAACTGGGTAAAATCGGTGGTACTGAGGATGATATCTCTGTAGATGAAAAAGAGGCTTTGTTCACCGACCCGGAAGAAGCCCGCATTTTTGTAGAGCGCACCGGCGTAGATGCTCTGGCTGTGGCTATCGGTACTGCCCATGGTCAGTACAAGGGAGTGCCCAAGCTGGATTTTGAGCGGTTGAAGAAAATTCGCTCCCTGGTGAATGTTCCCATCGTTTTGCATGGTTCTTCCGGTGTACCTGATGAAGCCATCCAGGAAGCCATCCGTCTGGGGGTGCGCAAGGTAAATATTGACACCAATATCCGGGAAGCCTTCGTCGCCGCCATGCGGGAAGTGCTGGCTCGGGATGAAAAGGAAATTGATCCGCGCAAGGTGCTGACTCCGGCCAGGGAAGCGGCTATTGAAGTAATCCGGGAAAAAATACGGGTATTCGGGAGCAGTGGTAAAGCATGAGATTGTTTATTGATACAGCCAATATCGAAGAAATTAAAGCAGCTAACGATTTAGGAGTCATTGCCGGAGTTACCACTAACCCGTCCTTGATTGCCAGAGAAGGACGAAATTTCGAAGAGGTAGTACGGGAAATCTGCGCTATTGTGGATGGGCCCATCAGTGCCGAGGTAATCAGCACTGAAGCGGAAGGGATGCTGGTTGAAGCCCGGCAGCTGGCAGCTATTCATCCCAATATCGTGATCAAAATCCCCATGACCGGCGAAGGTTTGAAAGCGGTTAAGGTGCTGGCTAAAGAAGGGATTCGCACCAATGTCACTCTGATTTTTTCCGCCAGCCAGGCCTTGCTGGCTGCCCTGGCGGGGGCCACTTATGTCAGCCCCTTTGTCGGGCGCCTGGATGATATCAGCCATGATGGTATCCAGCTGATTGCCGATATCGCTGCCATTTTCGACTTGCACGGACTGGAAACGGAAATCATCGCTGCTTCCATCCGTCATCCAATGCATGTAGTTGAGGCAGCCAAAGCGGGTGCCCATATTGCCACCATCCCATACGGGGTATTGCAACAAATGCTGAAGCATCCATTGACTGACATCGGGATTCAGAAGTTCCTGGCCGACTGGCAAAAGGTAGCAGGCAAGTAAAATAAGGCCCTTCCCCGCGGGGAAGAGGCCTTTTTCACTAAAAAAGGGGGGAAGGGATATGGCCAAACTGGATTATCTGGATTACCAGATTGTTATCAACAAAAAACCGGATATACGGGAACTGTATCTGGAGCTGACCACTGCTTGTAATCTTAACTGCCAGAATTGTTATCGGCACAGCTGGCAGCAAGCGGGCGGGATGATGGCCCGGGAAACCTGGCAGCAGGCCCTGGCTGCAGCCCGGCGGTTGCCGGAATTGAAGCGGGTGGTGCTGGGAGGAATCGGTGAACCTCTGTTACATCCCGATTTCAAGGAAATAGTTACTGCTATCAAAAGAGAAGGCTGGTCACTAACCATTACTAGCAATGGTTTTTTGCTGGAGGAAAAACTGGGGCGCTTTCTGGTAGAACAACAGGTAGATGAGATTGTTGTTTCCATTGATGGCTATAGCCCTGAGGTTTTTGCCCGCAATCGCGGGGAGAGTCCTGACCCGCTCTGGGCCAACCTGACTGCTTTGCATAAGGTTAAACAGGAGCTGGGGAGTCAGTGGCCCCAGGTGGCAGCGGAAATGGTGGTGACCAGGGAAAATTATCGGGAGATTCCAGCTTTGCTGGCTGCCCTGCCCCGCTGGCAAATCAATACTCTCTATCTCAGTCAGCTGCTGCCGGTAACGGCAGAGCGAACCGGGAAAGTTTTTTATCAGCTTTATCCGACGGAAGAACTACTGAACTGGCGTCGGGAAGTGATTACCCTGGCCATGCGCTATGGCATCAGGGTGGTTTTGCCCCAGGTAGGCCTGAATACCAATCGTTCCTGCCGCTTTGTGGATGAGAAGAAAGTGGTTATTCGCTTTGATGGGGAAGTGGCTCCCTGTTACCGTTTTCTCCATTGCGGGAAGGAGTATGTGTTTGGCCGTCCCAAAGATCTGGAGGCGGTTACCTTCGGCAATATCCTGAAGCAGGACCTGGCGGCTATCTGGATGCAGGATGAATATGTTAAATTCCGTTTCCTGGAATATCTCAACCTTTACCCCTCCTGCCCTGATTGCGAATGGGTGGATGGCTGTGATATGGTCTGGCATAACCGGGAGGATTGCTGGGGTAATACCCCCTCCTGTGCTGATTGTCTCTGGGCCAGGGGATTGATTTTCTGTCCCTAGCAGGAATTCGGGCAAAGATGGCGAAATAGCATATAGGATAACATATTGGCATATATTGTGTTATACTATATTCTGTTTTAGTATAAAAGGAGTGATATTTTATGGGGCGTAAACTGGCGCTGGAATTTGCCCGGGTGACAGAGGCGGCAGCCCTGGCCTCGGCTCGCTGGATGGGACGGGGCAATAAAATGGCAGCTGATGATGCTGCTACTGAGGCAATGCGGGCTGTTTTCGATACGGTGGATATTAAAGGGACAGTAGTAATCGGTGAAGGGGAAATGGATGAAGCCCCTATGCTCTATATCGGGGAGGAAGTAGGGACAGGCAAAGGCCCGGAACTGGATATCGCCGTCGACCCGCTGGAAGGCACCAATCTGGTGGCCAAAGGGTTAAATGGCGCCATCGCTGTACTGGCTGCGGCACCCCGGGGCAGTCTCCTGCATGCCCCTGATATGTACATGGAAAAAATTGCCGTGGGACCGGAAGCAGCAGGCAAAATCCATCTGGATGCCCCTGTTCAGGAAAACCTGAAAGCCATTGCTGCGGCCAAAGGCAAACGGCTTTCCGACCTGACGGTAGTAATTCTGGACCGTCCCCGCCACAATCAACTGATTGCCGATATTCGGGAAGCAGGAGCCCGGATTATGCTGATTTCCGATGGGGATGTCTCACCGGGAGTAGCGGTAGCGTTTGAGGAATCGGGCGTGGATTTGATGATCGGCATCGGTGGGGCGCCGGAAGGGGTAATTACTGCAGCTGCTCTCAAGTGCCTGGGTGGGGAAATGCAGGGGCGGCTGGTTCCGGAGGATGAAAGCGAATGGACTCGCTGCCAGGCCATGGGCATTACCGATCCCAAAAAGATATTGACCATGGATGACCTGGTGAAGGGGGATGACATTTTCTTTGCTGCTACCGGAATCACCCCTTCCAGTTTGCTGAAAGGAGTTGCCTTTACCGCTATTGGAGCCAAAACCCACACCCTGGTCATGCGAGGTAAATCGGGAACTGTGCGGTTTATTGAAGCCATACACCGCTTTGATAAGAAACCTAAATATAATCTGGGCCACTAAAACAGAGGGCATGGCGCATTGGTTGACGCCATGCCCTTCTTCCGTTATACTGAAAGTTAGTGATTGACGAGGGCGAGGGGAGAAAATGCGGCTGGGGCGGCGAATCCGCTTATTCTTATTGCTCTTTTTTCGCATTAAGGACATGCCCGCAAAAGTGGCACTGGGATTTGCCGTAGGCTCCTGTGTCAATTTTTATCCTACCTTCGGGGTAGGGGTTCCCATCGCCCTGGCCGCAGCCCGGCTGGCCCGGGGGAATGTTTTTGCCGGTTTATTAGGAGATCTCCTGTTCAAGCCTCTCTTTCCCTTCTTTTTTTATCTGGATTTACTGGTAGGCAACTCTCTGTTCGGTGAAAAACAAGCCGCTATTTCTCAGCAATTACTAGGCCTGGTCAAGATGGAATGGCAGGCCTTTGTTCAGGTAGGCAAAGCTTTTTTTCTGGGAGCGCTGGTCAACAGCTTGCTGCTGGGGCTGATTCTCTTTTTGGTGGTCTGGCGGACTTTTGCCCGTCTGCAGCCATGGTGTCTGAACCGTTTGCGGCATTCAAGGAGAAAGGAAGTATCAGATGCGCATTAACCGCTATTTTCGTTATCAGTATCTCCGTATTTTACGCCTCAAGGATGCACCTGATAAAATCGCCAGGGGAGTGGCGCTGGGGGTGGCCCTGGACTTTTTACCCCTGCCATTTATCAGTTTGTTTGTAGCCTGGATAGTGGCCAAACTGGCGCGCTGGAATACCCTGGCGGCAGTGATTACGGCAGCGGCTTTAAAACCGGCGGTGTTCACTATTTTTTTTCCACTCAATATACTGGTGGGCAGCCTGTTTGTAGAAGGCCGGACTGTTCATCCCCAGCAGGTACAGGTACCGGTGGCTGAACCGGGGATGGACCCCCATTCTCTGGCCAATTTTTTCTCACTGGCTACCCTGAAAAGCCTGGGTTGGCCTTTTCTGGTGGGTTCTTTTATTAATGCAGGAGTCAGTTTCTTGCTGGTTTACCTGCTGGTTAACCGCACCCTGATCTATCGGATGGAGAAAAGACTGGCCCGTTTAAAAACCGGGGTATCCGGGGAAAATAATAATTCAGAAAATCAACAGGAGGGTTGAGATTTTGACAACGCAACTGAATATGCAGGAGTTGGAGGCCATGACTCTGCAGGAGCTGTACAAGGTGGCCCGGGAACTGGAGATTCCCGGATACCGGCAGCTGCGCAAAAAAGAGCTGGTCTTTGAGATTTTGAAAGCCCGTACCGAAAAGGATGGGCTGCTGTTCGCCCAGGGAATTCTGGATATCCTGCCTGATGGCTACGGTTTTTTGCGTCCCTTCGCTTATACCCCCAGTTCCGATGATATCTATGTCTCCCCATCACAGATTCGCCGTTTTGATTTGCGCACCGGTGACCAGGTGGCGGGCCAGGTCCGGCCGCCCAAGGAAAATGAACGCTTTTTTGCCCTTTTACGGGTAGAATCGGTTAATGGCTTTCCGCCGGAATCCTCACCGGAACGCTTGCCTTTCGATGCCCTAACACCCTTATACCCTGATGAGAGGCTGACTTTAGAAACCACTTCCGATAAACTGGCTTTACGCCTGATTGACCTGCTGGCCCCCATCGGTAAGGGACAGCGGGGATTGATCGTGGCTCCTCCTAAGGCAGGGAAAACTACGTTGCTGAAAGAAATCGCTAATGCCATTACTGCCAATCATCCGGAAGTGCATTTGCTGGTGTTACTCATTGATGAGCGGCCGGAGGAAGTCACTGATATGGAGCGCAGTGTCAAAGGGGAAGTGGTGGCTTCCACCTTTGATGAACCGCCGGAACATCATGTCAAGGTGGCAGAAATGGTGTTAGAAAGAGCGAAACGGCTGGTGGAACACAAAGAAGATGTAGTGATTTTGCTGGATTCCATTACCCGGCTGGCCCGGGCCTATAACGTGGTAGTTCCGCCCAGTGGCCGTACCCTTTCCGGTGGTGTAGATCCCACAGCTTTGCATAAACCCAAACGCTTTTTTGGGGCAGCCCGCAACCTGGAGGAGGGAGGCAGTCTCACCATCCTGGCTACGGCGCTGGTGGAAACGGGCAGCCGTATGGATGATGTGATTTTTGAGGAATTCAAAGGCACAGGCAATATGGAGCTGATTCTGGATCGCAAACTGGCGGAACGCCGGATTTTCCCGGCCATTGATGTCCAGCGCTCCGGAACCCGCAAGGAAGAGCTGCTGCTGAGCAAGGAGGAGCTGGAGTTTGTCTGGAACCTGCGCCGGACTTCCAGCGGGGTGCCTTCCGCAGAAGTGGTGGAAAAAATGCGGGAATGGCTGAAAAAGTCCAGCTGCAATAAGGAACTGGTGGAGATGATCAAATGGGGATAAGGATGCTGGTAGCGGATGCCAGGGGACGGGTTATGGATATCCCGGGCTGGGGTATGGCCGGGCGCAGTGGCCGCTTTTTTACTGAGCCGCACCCGGAAGAAATGATACCCTTGCCACCGGGGGCCAGTCTGACGCTGTTGCCAGGCTGTCGTCCAGTGGGGGTGGACCGCCTGGGTAAAATTCGGGTCTATGAGCGCTATTATGCGGTAGCGGCCTTATTGCCTCAGGGTTATACCCGGACCTTATTGCCGGCTTATCAGCGGGTGGAAGGGGACAAGCCTTTACCGCTGCTGGGCTATACGGCGGTGGGCTGGGCCAAAGGCCGTTACTGGGTAGCAGCCAGCAAAACGGACCGGCCCCGGAAGTGGAATCCCCTGCTTTATAATACCCCTGACCTGGCGGAGCGGGTGGCCCGCATCCGGAAGGAACTGCCCCATAACCGTATTATCCGGCAGTTGGCCCGTTGTAGCCTGGATTATGGCTGTCTGACAGCCCAGAATATTTTCTACCGCCGCTGGGAAGGGGGAATTCCCGTTTCCCCGGCCTGTAATGCCCGCTGTGTAGGCTGTATCTCCCTGCAGCCAGCAGAATGTTGCCCCTCCCCGCAGGAGCGGATTGGTTTTTCGCCCACTAGAGAGGAAATTGTGGAAGTGGCCCTGCCCCATCTTCAACAGGCGGAAGGAGCAATTGTCAGTTTCGGCCAGGGCTGTGAAGGCGAGCCCAGTTTGGCGGCTCCTCTGATTGCGGAGGCAATCAAAGAGATCAGAACCCGAACCAGCCAGGGGACCATCAATATGAATACCAATGCCGGATATACCGAGGGTATTAGGCTGATAGCGGAAGCAGGAATCGATTCCCTGCGGGTAAGTCTAAACAGCGCTCAGCCCGATTGGTATCAAGCCTATTATCGCCCGCCCGGTTATACCCTGAGGGATGTGCGGGTATCCCTGAGCCTGGCGGCCAGGCAGGGGGTGTTTCTTTCCCTCAATTATCTGGTTTTCCCGGGGGTCAGTGACCAGAGAGCAGAGCTGGAAGCACTGGTGGAACTGGTCAAATCCACGGGTGTGAAGCTGATCCAGCTGCGCAATCTGAATATCGATCCAGACATGTATTGTCAGTTGACCGGGGTGCAAGAACCGGGGATGGGGATGGTGGCTTTTCTGAAGGAGCTAAGGCGGCAATTGCCCGGGGTCAGCCTCGGCAATTTTTCCCGCCCTCTGCGCTAAAGCTCTTGTCACTCTCAGGGCCTTATGATATAATCTTAAAGGTGTAATTTTGGACTTCCCAGGAAAGAGGTGAATCGAGATGAAAGAAAATATCCATCCCAAATATCAGGAGACAACCGTAACTTGCGCCTGTGGTGCCAGTTTTGTTACTGGTTCAACCAAACCCGTTTTGCGGGTGGAAATTTGTTCTAATTGCCATCCATTCTTCACCGGGCAACAGCGTCTGGTGGATACCGGTGGCCGGGTAGACAAGTTCAAGAAAAAATACGGTCTATAAGCAGAAAAGAGGCAGAGCCTATGGCTCTGCTCTTTTCATAAATTTCTGCCGAACCAAAGGCGGTGTGTTTATGTCTAAAAAAGAATGTTTTCAATACGGTGGACAGGCGGTTATCGAAGGGGTAATGATGCGAGGGCCGCAGGAAATGGCCATCGCAGTCCGTTTGCCCGATGGCACTATTGAAGTAGAAAAACAGCAACTCTCTTCCTGGCTGACCAAATGGCCCTGGCTGAAATGGCCGGGCTTTAGGGGTGTGGTGGCATTGCTGGAGGCCCTGGTGGTAGGGACCCGGGCTCTGGCCTGGTCGGCCAGTAAAGCCATGCCGGAAGAAGAAGGAGAACTGACTACGAAAGAGCTGGTCCTGACCATTGCTTTTGCACTGGGACTGGGGATTTTGCTGTTTGTCATCATCCCCGCAGGGGCAGTGAAACTGGTGGAAAAATGGGTAACCACCCCGCTGGGACAGAATATTGCTGAAGGGGGACTGAGGATTGCCATTTTTCTGGCCTATATTGGCCTGATCTCCCGGATGAAGGATATTCAGCGGGTCTTTCAGTATCACGGGGCTGAGCATAAGGTAATTCACACCTATGAAGCCGGGCTGGAATTGACGGTGGAAAATGCCCGGGGCTTTTCCCCTTTGCATCCCCGCTGTGGCACCAGTTTTTTGCTGGTGGTAATGGTGGTGAGCATTTTTGTCTTTGCCTTTCTGGGCCATC
The DNA here is from genome assembly GCF_002049395.1 of Carboxydocella sp. JDF658. Classification (NCBI taxonomy): domain Bacteria; kingdom Bacillati; phylum Bacillota; class Clostridia; order Eubacteriales; family Clostridiales Family XVI. Incertae Sedis; genus Carboxydocella; species Carboxydocella sp. JDF658. The sequence goes on from NZ_BDLR01000020.1 coordinate 16,649, forward strand.
CACCCAATCTGTTCTGGAGGATAGGCAGCCGCATTTTGCTAATGCCCCTGGTGGCAGCTATTTCCTACGAGTTTATCAAGCTTTCGGGCCGCTATGGGGAGCGCTGGTGGCTAAAATGGCTGGTGGCTCCAGGACTGGGATTGCAGAGACTGACCACACGGGAACCAGATGACAGTCAGCTGGAAGTAGCTATCCATGCTTTAAAAGCCGTATTAAGAGGTGAAGAACATGCTGGATAAACTGCAAGCAATTGAAGAAAAATACCTGGAACTGGAACGGCTGATTGCCGATCCGGAAGTGATTGCCAACCAGAGTGAGTGGCAAAAACATGCCAGGGCCCATGCAGCTATGACGGAAATTGTTACCGTTTATCGGGAGTATAAAAAAGTGGTAGCCGGGATTGAGGAGGCCAGGGCCATCCTGGCCGAAAAAGGGGACCCGGAGATGATGGAACTGGCCAAAATGGAGCTGGATGAGCTGGAAGAAAAGCTGCCCGAGCTGGAACAGAGGCTCAAAATCCTGCTCCTGCCCAAAGACCCCAATGATGAGAAAAACGTTATCATGGAAATCCGGGCTGGAGCCGGGGGTGATGAGGCCGCTCTCTTTGCCGGAGACCTTTTCCGCATGTACACCCGCTATGCGGAACGCCAGGGCTGGCGGACGGAAATCCTGTCGGCTAATGAGTCGGATTTACGCGGGTTCAAGGAAGTCATTTTCCTGGTAGAAGGCCATGGTGCCTATAGCCAGTTGAAATATGAATCCGGAGTACACCGGGTGCAAAGGGTACCGGTGACGGAATCAGGGGGGCGCATCCACACTTCTACTGCCACCGTGGCGGTTTTGCCAGAGGCGGAAGAGGTGGATGTGCACATCGACCCCAACGACTTGAGGATAGATGTGTTTTGTTCCAGCGGTCCGGGGGGACAGTCGGTAAACACTACCCAGTCGGCAGTGCGCATTACCCACATCCCCACGGGGCTGGTGGTCAGCTGTCAGGATGAAAAATCCCAGCATAAAAACAAGGAAAAAGCCCTGCGCGTCTTGCGGGCTCGCTTGCTGGAAATCGCCCAGCAAGAACAGCAGGCTAAACTGGCTGATGACCGCCGCAGCCAGGTGGGAACGGGCGATCGCAGCGAGCGCATCCGCACCTATAACTTCCCGCAGGGCCGGGTGACTGACCATCGCATCGGCCTCACCCTGCACAAACTGGATATGGTGCTGGACGGGGAACTGCAGGAGATTATCGATGCCCTGATAACAGCTGACCAGACGGAAAAACTAAAGAATATGGAGTAAGGTGACCGGGGATGACGGTAAAATTAGGGCAGGCGCTGCAGGATACAGTAAAGCAATTGCGAGCAGCAGGGGTAGAGGCTGCCCGGCTGGAAGCCGAACTGCTTTTGATGCGGATTACGGGTTTAAGCCGGGCCCAGCTCTGGACCCGGGAGGAGACGATGCTCAGCCCGGTTCAGCGACAGGCGCTGGCAGAGCTGGTGGCTGCCCGTTGCCAGCGCCGACCGCTGGCCTATGTTCTGGGGGAAAAGGAGTTTATGGGCCTGGCATTTCGCGTAACGCCGGCGGTGCTGATCCCCCGGCCGGAAACGGAACTGCTGGTGGAACGGATTGTGGCCGATCTGTCTGACCACCCTGCTCCCTGGATCGCCGATGTGGGGACAGGCAGCGGTGCCATTGCTGTCAGCCTGGCGGTCTTACTACCCCGGGCC
>NZ_BDLR01000021.1:0-51057 GCF_002049395.1 Carboxydocella sp. JDF658
CCCCTTCCTTTTCCTCCTGTTTCATGCGGCCATGCAGCAGCCCGACCCGGAACTGGGGAAAAATCTGTTCCTGCCACTCCTGGGCCAGTTTGGTAGCCGCCTCCAGATCCATTTTTTCCGATTCCTCTACCAGCGGACAGACTACATAGGCCTGGCGCCCTTGCTCTAACTGTTCCCGGATAAAAGCATAAAGCTTGTCCAGCCGGCTGCGATTGAGCCAGTGGGTTTTCACCGGCTTGCGCCCCGGCGGCAGTTCATCGATGACGGAGACATCCAGGTCCCCGTACAGAGTCAGGGCCAGGGTGCGGGGAATGGGGGTGGCTGTCATCACCAGCAAGTCAGGATGGTTGCCTTTTTCCCGCAAGAGGGCTCGCTGACGCACTCCGAAGCGGTGCTGTTCATCCACTACCGCCAGGCCCAGGCGGGCAAAAACCACATCCTCCTGTAACAGGGCATGGGTGCCGATGACAATGGCCAGATGGCCGGAAGCCAGGTCAGCCAGCAGTTGCCGCCGTTCCTTTTTGCTTTTGCTGCTGGTCAAAAGGCCAACCGGCAAGCCCAGGGGTCGGAACAGCTCCTGCAAATTCCAGTAGTGCTGTTCGGCCAGAATCTCGGTGGGAGCCATCAATGCCCCCTGATAGCCAGAGGCCACTGTTTTCAACAGGGCCAGGGCAGCCACGATGGTTTTCCCGGAGCCCACATCCCCCTGCACCAGCCGGGTCATGGGCCGGGGTGCGGCCATATCCCGGTAGATTTCCCCCAGTACCCTTTCCTGGGCTCTGGTTAACTGAAAGGGCAGGCGCTGGCGAAATTCAATTTCCAGCGGCAAGGGTACCGGACTATGAGCTATACCTTTGGGAGCGGTTTTTTCCGTGCCTTTCAACAGAGCCAGAGCCAGCTGCAGGAGAAAAAGCTCATCAAAAGCCAGACGCCGCCGGGCCAGCTCCCTGCTGGTCCAGGACTGGGGAAAATGGATTTCCTGTAAAGCCTGGGGCCGGGGCAGGAGGCTATGTTGCTGACAGTACTGCCCTGGCAAAAATTCGGGGGCGATCTCATCCACCTGGTCCAGCAGGCGGTAAATTACGGTGCGGAAAAAGCGGGAATTGAGCTGGCCACTGCCAGGATAGACCGGCACAATCCGGCCGGTGTGAATCAAGTCCTGGCGGTCCACAATCTCGAATTCCTCCACATTGATCTGGGGAATGCCATAGGCCCGATCGGTTTTGCCCGCCACCACCAGTTCTGTGCCCGCCTTCAGCTGTTCTTTCAGATAACGCTGATTGAACCAGACAGCATAGACCTGGCTCTCTTCCACCCTCAGCAGAGCTTTTAAGATCACCAGCCCCCGGCGCGGACGCAGCTCCTGGACATTGACCACCGTCCCCAGCACCGTTTCCTTTTCCCCGTGTACCAGCTGGGAGGGGTGTTTGAACTGACTGCGGTCCTGGTAATCCCGGGGCAGGTGAAAGAGCAGATCCCGCAGGGTATTGATACCCATGGCCTGCAAGGCAGTAGCTCTCTTAGGGCCGATATTTTTCACATATTGCAACTGGGCCGGCAGGCCCTGGCTTTTTTCGGCAGTGCGGGCCGGTGGTGCTTCTGTCTTTTCCTTCGCCTCCAGCTGTGTTTCCAGCTGGGGTTGGGACTGGGCCCTCCGGGGCGCCGGCCTGCTTACCGGCAAATTGACCAGCCAGTGCCAGAGCTTTTCCAGCTTCTCCTCCCGCTTGCTGCGACTCACCTGGCCATAATCGGCAAAAAGCCGGATGAAGTCGGCAGTTTCTGCCCTGCCTCCACCACCCGGCTTACCCGCCAGTTTTTCCAGCTGCTGTATGACAAAACGGTCAAAGCCGCCAAACACAGCCCCATTATTGCAACCCAGGCGCTTTTCCGCCTGGATGGCTTTTAACAAGAGGGTTTTGCTGTCCATTGCCTTTCACCTCAAACCGACTCCTCCACCGGGAAAAAGGCGATGCCCACTGCGCCTGGACCGGCATAGGTGCCGATAACTGTTCCGACCTCATTGATCATAATCACATCAAAACACTGAAATTCCTGGACAATGCGCTGATGCAGTTTCATCACACTTTCAAAATCATTGGCATGGAGGAGGGCACAGCGCATAGGCCGTCCCTGCAGACGCTCCCGGACCAGTTCCACAATCCGGTCAATAGCCTTATTCCAGCCCCGTACTTTGTCAATGGGGGTAACCACTCCATCCTGCATGGTAAGGATGGGCTTGATATTGAGCAGGCTGCCGACAAAGGCCTCGGCCTTGCCAATGCGCCCGCCCTTGAAGATATAATCCAGGGTATTGAGTACAAAATAAAGACGGCTTTCCTGTTTCAGCTTCTCCACCAGGGCGATAATTTCCTCTTTACTGCGCCCTTCCCGGGCTGCCCGGGCCGCCTCAACCACTATGATGCCAAGGCCAATGCTGAGGCTTTCCGAATCGATTACCGTAATATCTGCCCCTTCCGTCATTTCCGCTCCCAGGCGGGCACTTTGCACCGTGCCGCTGGTCTTCTGGCTGAGATGGATGGAAATGACCTGGGTGCCCTCAGCCGCCAGTTCCCTGTATACTTCAGCAAACTCCAGTGGTGAAGGCTGGGAAGTGGTAGGCAGGTTTTGCAAATGGGGCAAACGCTGATAAAACTCTTTGGAATTCAGGGTTACGCCATCCAGATAGGTTTCCCCATCCAGAAAAACTTTTAAAGGCACTATCTTGATGCCATATTCCTGCACCACCTCGGCCGGAATATCGGCAGTGCTATCAGTCACAATCCTGACTTTTCCCATCTATTCCACCCCAAACACATAAGCATAAACGGGTTGGTCTCCCTGGTGCAGCTCAATTTCCAGCTGCGGATAGGCCGCCTGCAGGCGGGTCAGCATTTCTTGCTGTTCCTCAGGCCCAACCCCTTCCCCGGCAAAAATGGTCAATAAAGAATGATCTTCCGTTACTATGTGGGCCAGCATGTTCAAAAACACTTCTTCCCGGGTCTTGCCCACCACCTGTACTTTGTCATCAATTAACCCCAGTATGTCGCCGGCCTTGATGGCCAGACCATCGATCTGACTATCCCGGACGGCATAGGTAATTTCCCCGGAAACCACCTGACCCAGGGCTGCCGTCATTGCCTCCACATTGGCCGCCAGGTCTGCACCCGGATCAAACTGCATTAAAGCTGCCAGCCCCTGCGGAATAGTACGGCTGGGGATAACTACTACCTGCTTGCTGGTCAGCTGCCCTACCTGTTCAGCCGCCATGATCACATTCCCGTTATTGGGCAGGATCAGGACAGTGCGGGCCGGAACCGCTTCTACTGCAGCCAGCAGATCTGCGGTACTGGGATTATTAGTCTGTCCGCCGGCCACCACCTGGTCAACCCCCAGGCTGGTGAAAACCCGGGTTAAGCCGGCTCCCGTTGCCACGGCCACCAGTCCCAGCTCCTTTTCTTCTTTAACAGGAGCGGCAGCTGGCTTGCTGGCTTCCTGCTGTTGCTTCTCCAGATACTGGTCTAACATGTTGGAGATTTTAATATTATGTAAGCTGCCGTATTGTACCGCAATTTCCAGGGCCTGACCAGGATGGTTGGTGTGGACATGGATTTTGGCTAGATCAGCCTCGCCCACCACCAGCAGGGAATCTCCCAGGGGGTCCAGTTTCCCCCGTAACAGGGCCAGAGGCAAATCCTGGCCTTTCAGAATAAATTCCGTACAATAGTGGTATTTGATATCCCCCAGGTCAGCTGGTAACTCATCTACTACTTCCACCATTTGAGGAGTGGCCTGGGCTTGCGCCGGTTTGGTCAGTACCCATTGTACATCCTGGTCCTGGAAGGATGCCAGCATGGCCCGCAAAAGGATAACCAGCCCCTGGCCACCGGCATCCACTACCCCTACCTGCCGCAAAATGGGCAGCAATTCCGGTGTCCGCTGTAATCCTTCTTCAGCAGCTACCACTGCTGCTTGCCATACTTCAATAGCGGAGCTAGCCTTGCGGACAGCCTTTTCCGCCCCCTGAGCCGCTTCGCGAATCACAGTCAGTATCGTGCCTTCAACCGGCTTTAGTACCCCTTTGTAAGCCGTATCGGCAGCGCCGCGGAAAGCAGCAGCCACCTCTTTCGGTCCCATTTCCTGTACCTGGTTCAGCTTCAAGGCAAATCCCCGCAAAATCTGGGAGAGGATCACGCCCGAGTTGCCGCGGGCTCCCATCAAAGAGCCCCGGGCCATAGCCTGGGCCACGGCGGGAATGGTATCCTCCCGAACCCGGGCCAGTTCCGCTACCGCTCCCTGCCAGGTCAGAGCCATATTGGTCCCGGTATCACCATCAGGAACGGGAAAAACATTTAATGCATCCACTTGCTCCCGCTGAGCCTGTAATACTTCACCTGCGGTTACAAAAGCCTTTCTCAGCTGACTGCCATCGATAGTCCTAGACACACCTGTTCCTCCTGCTCTAAATTAACTTTCCTGCAAACGTACTCCCTGGACTGTAACATTTACCCGGGCTACCCGCAGCCCGGTGGTGTTTTCCACCAGATACTTGACCCTTTCCTGAATATTATGGGCAACCTCGGAAATCTTTACCCCATACTGGACGATAATGTAGAGGTCAATGGATACTTCCTGTTCATCAGTGCGGGTGACATACACGCCCTTGTGAGCCTGGTCGCCGCGAAAAAGTTCGGCCAGGCCGTCAGTTATCTTGCGAGAAGCCATCCCAACCAGTCCATAACATTCCATGGCTGCATTGCCAGCTATAACAGCAATCACATCTTCACTGATCTGAATTTTTCCCAGCATATAAAAACCTCCTCCAGCACATCTTTTAATATTATAACCGCTAATTAATCACAAAAAAAGGGCCCACCTGCATGCGGGTCACCTGCTGCTTAATTACTGCTAACAATCTGGTTCAGTTCAGCCAGCAGTTTTTCTAAATCAACACCATGCATCTTCGCCCCGGCCGCAATGGATTCTGCAGTAGCACCCATACATTCAAGACAGTGCATTCCATACTTTTTAAAAATCTCTCTGGTTTGCGGATAGCGGGCTATCGTCTCAAAAATGGACATATCTCTGGTAATCACGGGACATCCCCCCTTAAAATTATATATTCAACGCAGCTTGCACATTTTCCTGCTTGCCAACTAAGAATGTTTCTGTTAGAATATAGAAGTGATTTTTGCGAGCGGTTGGCTGTAAAGGAGGTGGGTTGTAAAATGGCAAAGTGTGCAGTTTGCGGTAAAGGTCAAGTGGTAGGCATCCAGCTCAGCCACTCTCACATCCGGACCAAGCGGACCTGGTCTCCCAACCTGCAGCGGGTAAAAGCTCTGGTCAATGGCACTCCCAGGCGGATCATGGTTTGCACCCGGTGCCTGCGTTCCGGCAAGGTCCAGCGGGCCATCTAATTTAGCAAAAAAACCAGCGATAGCGCTGGTTTTTTTATTTTTCCTCCCTTTTATTCAATTCAAACATCAGCTGCTCCAGCTCTGCCTTGCTGAAATGATACTTTTCATTGCAAAAATGGCAGCGCAATTCTGCCCCACCCTCGGCAGCCATTTCTGCTAGCTCTTTCCAGCCCAGCGCAAGCAAAATGCCACTCATTCTTTCTCTGGAACAGCGGCAGGCAAAGCGCACTTCCTTGCGTTCCAGGATCTGAAAATCAAAGCCCTGTAAAGCCTGTTGCAACAAGTCCTCCGCCCTTGCTCCTTCGGCTACCTGGGAGGAAACCGGTGGGAGCTGGGCCAAATTGGCCTCCAGAGCGTTGATAACCTCCTCGGTCGCACCAGGCATCAGCTGCAGGAGAAAACCACCAGCAGCCTGCACATGGCCCTCTGGAGCCACCAGTACCCCCAGCGCCACGACAGAGGGGATCTGTTCCGATTTGGCAAAATAATGGGTCAGATCCTCGGCAATCTCCCCTGATACCAGAGGGGAAGTCCCGGTATAGGGCTCTTTCAGGCCCAGGTCACGGGTAATGTAGAGCTGGCCCTGTCCCACCGCCCGGCCTACATCCAGTTTTCCGGGACCTTTGGGCGGTAAATCCACATGGGGCTCCTGGACATAGCCCCGCAAATTGCCTTCAGCATCTGCCTGAGTAATAATCCCACCAATGGGGCCATCACCAAAAATACGCAAGGTGACGGTTTCCTCATTTTTCAAAGTCGCTCCCAAGAGCGCCACTGCCATCAGACAGCGGCCCAGAGCCGCAGTAGCAGTAGGCCAGGTATCATGCCTTTGTCGTGCTTCTTCCACAGCCCGGGTTGCCGTCAGGGCCAGGGCCCGGATTTGCCCCCCGGCAGCTATCCCCCGGATCAACTCATTTTGCATCTTTTTTCCGCCTTTCTACCAGTTAATTTCCTTTATCACTGCACCATTCTGAAGATTAAGCAGCTGAATGCCCCGTTCAGTCACTACCGCCAGGGTCGGAGGCCAATCCTCTTTAGGCAAAGTAGGACTGCCCGGATTTAACAAAAAGGTCCCTTCCTGTTCCAGCAGTACAGGCACATGGGTATGGCCGCTGATCACCACCCGGGCTTTCTGCTGTTTAGCCAGCTTAATCAGACCAGCGGGGCCATCATATTGATGCCCATGGGTTATAACCAGTAAACCAAAGGAAGTATATACCTGGGTCAAAGGAGGGAGCTGGCGAGCCAGCATCATTTCATCCACTTCGGCATCACAATTGCCCCGCACTGCCAGCCAGGGTCGGGTTAAGCTGTTAAGGGCCTCCGCCAGCGCCGGCGGATTGTATCCGGCTGTAATCGGGTTACGGGGGCCAGGAGCCAGGATATCCCCGGCATGCAAAATCAAATCACAATCGGCCAGTACCTGCTGCCAGGCCTGTTGCCAGACCTGAGAATTGCCATGAGTATCAGAAATCACTCCTATCCGCATGCCTATCACCTCACCGCCTATTTTACTGCCCCTTCGCTATCAGGTCAAGTAAAAGGAAAACGGGCCATGCGGCCCGCTCAATCCAGTTCTTTATTTGCGCAATTCCATACCAGCTCCGGCTTTGGTAGACTGGGAAGCGATCATGTCACTATTGCCGCTATTGACCAGTTTATGCCAGGTACCTGCCGGTACATAGATAATGGAACCAGCAGCAACAGCGATTTTCTCTTCCCCATTGCCATTATCCAGATAAAACTCCCCTTCGCCCTGGAAGACAAAGAAAACCTGGTCGCCTTCCGGATGGCGATGGTAATCCAGCACCTGGCCGGGTTTGAAGTAGTAAGTGTCAACCCCCAGCATGCCGCCGCTGAAGTTGGCGATTTTATTCATAGCTTCTGCTTTAAAAGCGGGATTTTGAATGACATTTACGTGTTGACTCATAATTTATACCTCCTCATCGATTTCAGTATTAGTTTTGCCTTGCTACTGTTAACAATATACCATGTTAATTTTTGTTTGTCAATAATAATTATTATTATCCTTTAATAAAATCAGCCATCTCTTTACAAAATAGCTTCTGAGGAGGGTCGCTTATGCGCAGTTTATGGAAAGGGGCCGTCAGCTTCGGCCTGGTTAATATCCCGGTCAAAATGTATGTAGCCACCGAAAAAAAGGATATCCGCTTCAATTATCTGCATCAACCCTGTCATACACCGGTACAGTACCGGAAATATTGCCCCACCTGTCAACGGGAAGTGGAGGCAGAGGAAATAGTGCGCGGTTACGAATACAATAAAGGCCAGTATGTCATCATCTCAGAAGAGGATCTGGAAAATATACCGGCCCCAACGGCCAGAGCCATTGAAATCCTGGATTTCGTTGAGCTCAGCCAGATTGATCCTATCTATTATGACAAGACCTATTATCTGGCTCCAGCCGAAGGAGGGCAAAAGCCCTATGCCCTGCTGAAAGCAGCCATGGAAAAGACCGGCAAAATCGCCATCGCCAAAGTCACCATCCGCAGCAAGGAGGCCCTGGCAGCAGTGCGCTGTCATCAGGAATGTCTGGTGCTGGAAACCATGTTCTATCCCGATGAAATTCGCTCTCCCCGCTATATACCGGAACTGGAATTTCAGGCCCAGTTGCAGGAAAAAGAACTGGAAATGGCGGTTACCCTGATCAATAACCTGGCCGCCCCCTTTGACCCGGAAAAATACACCGACCGCTACCGGGAAGCTCTGCGCCAGGCAATCGCAGCCAAAATCGCCGGCCAGGACGTAGTCGCTGTCCCGGCTGCTCAGCCGGCAAAAGTAGTAGATTTGCTGGAGGCCTTAAAAGCCAGTCTGGAACTGACCAAACCCCAGGCCAAAGCAGCCGGGGGTGAAGGCTGATGCCCCTCTTTTACCCACCCATGCTGGGAACCCTCTGGCGGGAAGAATGGCCGATAAACTGGTATTATGAAGTCAAATGGGATGGCATCCGGGCCCTGCTCTATCTGGAAGAAGGAGGCTGGCGACTTTTAAGCCGCCGTGGCCAGTTGCTCAACCACGCTTTCCCGGCCCTGGAAGACCTGCGTTCAGCTTTTTCCTTTCTGCCAGTAGTTTTAGATGGTGAACTGGTAGCCTTTGACCAGCAGGGCCGTCTCTCCTTTTCCGCCATCTTAAAGCAAATGCAGGGAAAACAAACCCTGCCCTGGTACTACTGGGTATTTGATTGCCTGCACCTGGGGGAGCCGTTGCTGCATCTTCCCCTGCGGGAGCGCAAGGAAAAACTGGCCCGTTCTTTCCCTCATCATCCTCTTGCTGGACCGGTGCAGTGGTATCAAGGAGAACAGGCCCGCCTGCTGTGGCAAAAAGTAAAGGAGCTGGAACTGGAAGGAATGATGGCAAAAGACCCTGAAAGTCCCTACCTGCCAGGAAAACGCAGTCAGCACTGGCTCAAAATCAAGCGGGAACAGCGGCTTGAACTCTCGATCCTCGGTTTTACCCGGGAAAACCGTCCGGTCAGCTCTCTGCTGGTAGGAGAAATCAGCCCTGCAGGAGAGAAAAAAGTCAGGGGTAAAGTTAATTGCTCCCTACCCGCTCCCCGTTATCAGGCGCTGGTACAGCTGCTAAGAGCGCTAACCCTGGAGCAGGAAGGCAATATTTTCTGGGTACAGCCCCTGTTAATTGCCGAAGTCGCCTATTTGGAGTTAACGGCAGAAAACCAGCTGCGCCATCCCCGTTTGCTGGGAATTAGAAAACAGGAGGAGAAAAAATGAACCTCCAGCTTACTAATCTGGATAAACCCTTTTGGCCGGAAGGTATTACCAAGGGAGATTTGCTGGCCTATTATCAGGCTATGGCATCTGCCCTGCTTCCCCTGCTGTGCCAGCGTCCCCTGGTCCTGAAACGTTACCCTGATGGCATTGAGGGTGAATATTTTTATCAAAAACAGGCTCCACCTCACACTCCGCCAGATTTTCCCCGGGTCCACTGGCATGGCATCGATTATCTCTATGTAAAAACTGTTGAACACCTGCTATGGATCATCAATACCGGTGCCATTGAGATCCATGCCTGGCCTTCCCGGGTACCCCGGCTGGACCAGCCCGATATCCTCCTCTTTGACCTGGATCCCGCCCCAGGAGTCCCCTTTTCCCAGGTCTGTCAGGCTGCCCTGCTGGTCAAGGCTGCGCTGGAAAAGCTGGGTCTGGTGGGATTTGTTAAAACTTCCGGTTCCCGGGGCTTGCACATTTTTGTGCCCATTCAACCGGGACCAGCGAGTGGTCAATTGCGGCGGGCCCTGGCCCTGCTCTGCCAGACCCTGGTTCAGGTCTGGCCGACCGGTCTTACTACCGAATTCAGTAAAAGCAAGCGCCAGGGCAAAGTCTATCTGGATTACCTGCAAAATACAACCGGCAAATCCACTGCCTGGGTCTACAGTGTGCGCCCATTGCCGGGCGCACCCCTCTCCTGGCCGGTCAGCTGGGATGAAGTCGAGGCAGGCAATTTAAACCCGCAGCAATTTACCTTGCATAATTACCTTCAGTACATTCCTCAGGCCCGGCAGCTCTGGGGGGATTTTTTTCAACAGGCCCGGTCGGCCGCAGGTTTACTGGCTTTACTATCTTGACACGAAAGCCTGGTTTCCCGTAAGATATATTTAGACAGTTATCTAAATATCTAAATGGAGGTGGGGCTATGTCCTTATCCCTCACATTTAAGGCCCTTTCCGATCCCACCCGGCGCAAAATCCTGGAATTGCTGCGGCAGGGTGATCTGACCGCCGGCGCCATCGCAGAACACTTCCAGATCAGCAAGCCCAGCATCTCCCACCATTTAAACCTGTTAAAACAGGCGGGACTGGTGGTGGATGAACGCCAGGGGCAAAATATCCTCTATTCCCTCAATACCTCAGTGCTGGAAGATGTCCTGAGCTGGTTTCTGGAAATGAAAGGAGTGCATGAAGATGAGAAGAAAATGGATTGAAATCGCCATCTGGAGTCTCCTGCTGGGGCAGCTGGCCCTGAGTGTTTACCTCTATCCCCGTTTGCCTGACCCCCTGCCTACCCACTGGAATATGCGGGGAGAAGTAGATGGCTACATGAGTAAACCTCTGGGAGTCGGTTTCCCGCTGGCCCTCAACCTGGGCATCTATCTGCTGCTGGTCTCCCTGCCAGCCCTGGACCCCAAGGCCAAAATCGAGAAGTTTCAACAAGTGCTGGACATGGTCAGGCTGTTCATTCATGGGCTACTAACGGTTATTTTTGTCATTGCTTTATTAAACAGTCTGGGTTACGCCATCCCGGTGGATAAAACGGTACCGGCCCTGATCTCTCTGTTATTTATCTTCCTCGGCAATTATCTGGGCAAACTGCGCCCCAATTATTTTATCGGCATCCGCACCCCCTGGACCCTGGAAAATGAACAAGTCTGGCAAAAAACCCACCGCGTCAGCGGTCCCGTCTGGATGGGGGCCGGACTGGTGGGTCTGATCGGTTCCTTCCGGGGAGGAGCCATTGCCTTTGGTTTTTTCTTTGGCGCGTTAATGGCTGCTACAGCCTTTTCCCTCTGGTATAGCTGGAAGGTCTATCAGGACCTTAAAGGGTCTGACAAACATTAGCTTTATCTTCCCACTCCAGGGAAGTTAATAAGCGCAGTTCAAACATTTTCAGCAAAAAGCGCACCCTTAATGCCGGGCCCATAATAGCATGCCAGCGATTGCCGGCGAAAGGCAGGAAGGTGACATCCAGGGGATCATCATCATTTTCAAAATAGGCCTCCACCTGTTGCCAGGCAGGAAGCAAGTTTTCATCCAGGATTTCCACCTGGAAAATGATTTCACCGGGATTTTTCTCTTCAGTCAATTTGATCTTGTTCTGGTCAAAGCAATACTTCAGCATTCTCTTTCCTCCCGCTGTTTTTTATCTTTTATTATAACACAAAACCCGTCTTTAAGTAGCAGGAATTCCCTTCTGCTCTGTCGAAAATTTTAGCTACCCAGCGGTGAGGAGGATTTTCTGTGTGGCTAAAATTTTTTCAGGTAGTGCGGGAACTGCAAATCCATCGCCATATCAATAAACTCAAACCAGAGGAAATCAAGGAAATGCAGCTGATTCATCTGGGTTATCTCTCCGGCCGTCCCCAGCTGATTACCAGAAAAAACTGGCTGAGCCGGGTGACCTTTGTGGAATTTCCGCTGGCCCTTGAGTGTCAGGCCCAGCCAGGACTCTTCTTTGGTTTTTATCGCCTTTTCAGCAGTCAGGCCAGAGATATCTTGCAGGCCAAACTGGGGGACCAGTTTTATGTGCGCAGCATTGCCGTCAATGACCCGGAATTGCGCTGGTATTATGTGCTGGAGTTAGTGCCAGCCGATAAGCTGACCGATTTCCCCTTGCGCTACAAAGAATACCTTCTACCTCATAAGTTAAACTGTCTGCGCTAAAAAGGGACCAGCGCCAGAAGCGCCGGTCCCTTTTTATTTTACTGGAACAGCTCAGTACTGAGATAACGTTCACCGGTATCGGGAGCCACCACAACCACTCTTTTGCCTGCCCCCAGTTCTTTCGCTACCTTCAGGGCAGCCCAGACGGCAGCACCAGAGGAAATACCTACCAGAATCCCCTCTTTGCGGGCCAGGTTACGGGCAGTTTCCATCGCATCTTCATTGGTCACCTGAATGACCTGGTCATAAATCTTTGTATTCAGCACGTCAGGCACGAATCCAGCGCCAATGCCCTGGATTTTGTGAGGTCCGGGATTGCCGCCACTCAACACCGGGCTGGCAGCAGGTTCCACAGCTACTATTTTGACACCGGGGATTTTTTCTTTCAAAACCTCACCAACCCCGGTTATGGTACCGCCGGTGCCGACCCCGCCGACAAAGGCATCCAGCTGACCGCCGGTCTGCTCCAGAATTTCCAGCGCGGTAGTCTTGCGATGGATTTCCGGGTTGGCCGGGTTTTTAAATTGCTGGGGCAGGAAATAATCGGGATTCTGGGCCAGCAGTTCTTCCGCCCGGCGCACGGCTCCTTTCATTCCCTCACTGCCAGGGGTGAGAATCAGCTCGGCACCATAGGCTTTCAACAAATTGCGCCGCTCTATGCTCATGGTTTCCGGCATCACCAGGATCAGCTTATAACCCCTAGAAGCTGCCACCATGGCCAGACCAATACCGGTATTGCCACTGGTGGGCTCTACGATGGTAGCTCCCGGCTTCAGAATACCGGCTTGTTCAGCAGCTTCGATCATGGACAGAGCAATCCGGTCTTTAACACTGCTGCCCGGGTTGAATGACTCCAGTTTTACATAAACCTCAGCCATATTCTCATCTACCAGTTTGTTCAACCGCACCAGGGGGGTTTGGCCGATCAATTCAGCAATATTGTTGGCTACACGCATGCAAATTACCTCCTCTTTATTCCGAGTATTTCGCTCTGTTTTTATGCTTATCTAAAGCATAACAGACATTATTATTTTTGTCAATAAAAATCGAAAAAACCCATTGGGCATTTTTGCTCAATGGGTTCTGCTCAGTTTAGGCAAGTACAGGGTTGCGACAGCACCCCCGGTAGGCCGATTGCCCAGCTCGATCCGGCCCCCGTGGGTTTCAGCTATTTGTTTGGAAACCACCAGTCCCAGGCCCATTCCTTCTTCCTTGGTAGTAAAAAAGGGCTCAAAGACTTTGTTTAAAACCTCAGGAGGCAACCCCGGGCCATCATCCATCACCAGTACAGCCCATTCCTGCTCCCGGCTCTCCACTTCGACTACCACTTTGCCACGGCTACCACAGGCATCCACCGCGTTTTTGATAAAATTGACCAGCACCTGCTTGATTTGTTCCCGGTCAGCCCGCACATAGGCCTGACCATATGTAACCCCTTCTAAGGCAACCCCTTTCAAGTTGGCTTCACTGACCATTACCGCCAGGGTTTCCCGCACCAGGTTGATCAGATCCACATCCCGAAAATTGGGGGCACTGGGTTTGGTGAGCAAGAGAATTTCGCTCACCAAACCCTTGATGCGCCGTAATTCTTCATTGACCAGGGCTGCATACTCCCGGGCCTTCCCTTCCGGCAGCAGCGGATTTAGCAGCTGCATGAAACCCATCACCGTCGTCAGGGGGTTACGGATTTCATGGGCCAGCCCGGCAGCCAGCTGCCCGACAACCGCCAGTTTTTCCTGGCGGATGAGTTTATCCTGCATCTCCCGTTCCCTGGTCACATCCCTGACCATCATGATTAGTCCCAGGAAACGGTTTTTGCTGTCCCGGAGCGGGGTCATAAAAACATCCAGCAAGCGTTGATTGACTTTGATATTCCTCTTTTCATAAGCTTCTTTATTTCCGGAACGGAATTCCTCCATTAATTCTAAAACCTGAGCCTGGAACAGCGGTGAATGACATTCCACCACATTCTGCCCGATGAAGTGTTCAGGATTAACAGCAAAAATATCCGCTGCTGCTTGATTAATCTGTACACAACAGGCATCAGGATCGAGAATCATAATCCCATCAACCAGACTGTTAAACAAAGGGCTTTTGCCGATCTTGATTAGCTCTTTCCCTTTCCCCGCACTCATACAAACCTCCCAAACTCCACTCTTTATAATTGTTTTATAACTGCGGCACAGCGGGGACAAAGGTCTGGATGTTCTGCATCCTGGCCTGTTTCGGTGCTATAAATCCAGCATCGTTCGCACTTGCTTCCAGCTGCGGCAGTGACTTCTACCTCCAGTTCCCCGGTACCGCTGGCCAGTTCCACCTGGGAGACGATGAAAATGGGGGCCAGCTGCTCCAGGTATTGTTGTAACAGTTCCAGCTCTGCGCCACTGGCAGTCAGCTTCACCCGGGCATCCAGAGAATGCCCGATCACCTTCTGCTGTCGGGCCACTTCCAGGGCCTTGGTTACTTTTTCCCGTACTTCCAATAGTTTCTCCCAGCGTTCTGCCAGTGCCTCATCCAGGTAGCGCTGCTCCACCCCGGGCATGTCGGTCAGTTGAACACTCCGGGGTCTTTCCCCCGGCAGGTAGCGCCAGATTTCCTCAGTGGTAAAGGCCAGTACCGGTGCCAGCAGGCGCACCAGGGCATCAATGATGTAGTACATCACCGTCTGAGCCGCCCGCCGTTCCCGGGATGCAGGCAGGGAAACATACAGCCGGTCCTTGGAAATATCGAAATAGATGGCACTTAAGTCCACAGCACAGAAGTTGTGAATAGCATGGTAGACAATATGGAATTCATAGTTTTCATAGCCGGCCCGTACCCGTTCGATTAACCGCTGCAATCGGTAGAGGGCCCATTTGTCCAGCTCCGGCATCTCGTCATAATCCACCAGATCGGTAGCCGGATTGAAATCATAAAGGTTGCCCAGTAAATAGCGGCAGGTATTGCGGATCTTTTTGTAAGCCTCGGCAATCTGCTTCAGAATATTGGGGCTGGCCGCTACATCGGAACGATAATCAGCAGAAGCCACCCAGAGCCGCAGGATATCCGCCCCCATCTGGTTGATGACCTCCAGGGGATCAACCCCGTTACCCAGGGACTTGGACATCTTTCTGCCTTTTTCATCCACCAGGAAGCCGTGGGTCAGCACTGCCCTGTAAGGTGCCTGCCCGCGGGTGGCCACTGCAGTCAGCAGGGAGGAGTTGAACCAGCCCCGGTGCTGGTCACTACCCTCCAGATAGAGGTCAGCGGGCCAGCTCAGTTCCGGCCAGTATTCGGGCTGATCGCAAACCGCCGCATGGCTGGAGCCACTGTCAAACCAGACATCCATGATATCAGTTTCCTTGCGGAAGCGGTCATGGCCACACCTGGGGCAGGTTAGACCGGGAGGCACCAGCTCGGCAGTTTCCCGGGCAAACCAGATGTCGGAACCATGTTCTTTGAACAGGTTTTTAATATGCTTGATGGTCTGGTCATTGATGATTTCCTGACCGCATTGTTCACAGTAGAAAATGGGAATAGGCACACCCCAGAGGCGTTGCCGGGAAATACACCAGTCTCCCCGCTCTGCCACCATGTTGTAGATACGGTCACGGCCCCAGGCCGGGATCCATTGCACCTCGTCAATGGCCTTTAAGGCCTGCTGACGAAAACCATCGATGGAAGCAAACCATTGCTCGGTAGCCCGGAAGACAATGGGATTTTTACAGCGCCAGCAATGGGGGTACTGGTGAGAAATCCTGCCGCTTTTCAGCAAATAGCCATGTTCATCCAGCCACTGGATTACCTTCAGGTTCCCGTCATTGATATGCAGCCCGGCAAAAGGTCCAGCTTCCTGGGTGAAATAGCCGCTGTCATCCACCGGGTTAACAACTGGCAAGCCATATTTCTGACCCACTTCAAAGTCCTCCGCCCCGTGGCCTGGTGCAGTATGGACCGCACCGGTACCGGCTTCCAGAGTGACATGGTCACCGAGGATGAGGGGACTCTCCCGATCCATGAAAGGATGGCGGCAAACTACTCCTTCCAGTTCCTGGCCTTTGAACCGGGCCACAATCCCCTGTTCCGTCAGGCCGGTAGCTTCCAGGAACTGTTTTAGCAATTCCCGGGCCACCAGCAACTGCCCTTTTTCCGTTTGCACCAGCACATAATCGAAATCCGGATGCAGACAAATGGCCAGGTTGGCGGGCAGGGTCCAGGGGGTTGTGGTCCAGATTACCACCCCTGCCTCCTGCGGCAGTTTCCCTTTGCCATCCTGGACCGGAAAGCGGACATAAATGGAATGGGAGGTCTTGTCATTGTATTCCACCTCCGCTTCCGCCAGGGCGGTTTCGCAGCTGGCACACCAGTACACCGGCTTCAGACCTTTGTAAATATAGCCCCGTTTGGCCATTTCCCCGAAAATCTCAATCTGTTTGGCCTCAAAATGCGGCATCAGGGTAAGATAGGGGTTTTCCCAGTCTCCCCTTACCCCCAGGCGTTTAAACTGTTCTTTTTGTACACCGGCATATTTTCTGGCATATTCCGCACAGCGCTGGCGGAATTCCACCGGGCTTACCGCCTTGCGGTTAAGACCCAGGTCCTTGATCGCCCGCTGTTCAATGGGCAGGCCATGGGTATCCCAGCCCGGTACATAGGGGGCATCATAGCCGGTCATGGATTTGTACTTGACAATAATATCCTTTAATACTTTGTTCAGGGTATGGCCCAGATGAATATCCCCATTGGCATAAGGCGGGCCATCATGCAGGATAAACTTGGGCCGGCCCTGGTTTTTCTGTTGTACCTGCCGGTAGATATCCATTTCTTCCCAGAACCTGAGAATTTCCGGCTCCCGTTGCGGCAAATTGCCCCGCATGGGAAAATCGGTTTTGATCATATTGAGAGTTTTGCTGTAATCCATTGCCTTTCCTCCTAAACTGAAAATGTTTACCGCAAAAAATATACTCCCGCCCCCTATGGGACGGGAGTTATACCCGTGGTACCACCCAACTTGCCGGCATAAACCGGCCACTCCTTGTGCAGGTAACGGTTGCACCGGGCCAGCCTACTCCGCCTGTAAGCCTTTCAGCCGCCAGCTCCCGGGGGATCCGCCGTACTGCCCGGGCTCCGGCTTCCACCCTCCCGGAGTCGCTGTTCCCTGCCTCCCTACGGCCTGTCCCGTTCATCGCCATTAGACAAATAGCTCATTTTGTCAATTATTGTATACTTTTCGTACGGTTTTTGTCAAGGGCTATCTTTTCATGCCAGAAAATACTATAATATTGAATAAGCGTTCATTCAGTTATGGGAGGTAGAGAGCATGGCCGAAAAAACCTTAATTCTGGAGTATCTGGACAATCTGGCCCTGATTACCCTCAATCGTCCTGCTGCCCTCAATACCATTAATCTGGATCTGCTGCAGGAAATGGAAGAAATCCAGCAGAAACTGGCTCAGGACCCCAACCTGCGGGCCGTAATGGTGCAGGCGGCCGGTCCCCATTTTTCTGCCGGTATCGATCTCAGCCTGCTGGCTCAGGTGGATGCCAGCTTTGTGCTGCAGCAGGTCCAGAGATTACAGCAGATTTTTCAGCGCTGGCAGCAATTAACCGTTCCTGTCATTGCCGCCATTCAGGGAGTCTGTTTTGGTTCCGGCCTGGAGCTGGTTCTGGCCTGTGACCTCCGGATCGCAGCCGCAAATGCCCGTTTTGCCTTGCCGGAAGTGCGTTTTGGTCTTGCCCCTGACCTGGGGGGCACCAGTCGCCTGACCAAACTGGTCGGGGCCGGTCAGGCCAAACGCCTGCTGCTCACCTGTGAGGAAATCGATGCCCAGGAAGCTAAAACCATCGGTTTGGTGGAAAAGGTGGTACCCGAAGCAGAGCTGGAAAAGGCTGCTCTGGGCTGGGCGCAAGCTATCGCTTCCTTCCCGCCGGCCGGGCTACGCTTTGCCAAACAGGGCGTGCAGGTGGCCCAGGAAGCCAGTCTCGCTGCGGCCCTTCTGTTCGAGCAGGCCCAATCCGTATATTGTTGTGGTACCCAGGAACAAAAAGAAGCCATCGCCGCCTTTTTCCGCAAACAGAAGTAACCCGGTCCGCGCCGGGTTTTCCTTTTCTTAGCGGACAAAACCGGTAATCCTTTCCCGGTGTTCCGTTTCCGAATCAGGTACCAGCTCCTTGAGCTCCAGCACCGGACTGAGGCAACAATCCTTATCCCCCAGTTCGGCCAGAATCTGTTCCCTCCGGCGCTGAGCAAAATACTGGCACACTTCCTCATAGACCGGTTGTCCGGGCAAGGCCGGGGCAAATTGCTGGGACAGCCAGTGTTCTTTGCCGGTGGCCCGGCAAAAATTGGCCCAGAATTTTTCTTCCAGTGCAGCCAGCACCACATATCCGTCCAGACAGCGGTAGAGGTTATAACAGACTATGCCTCCGGCTACCACACCCTGGCCGGGTAAGGGGTAACGGCGTTTGTCCTGGCCATAAAAGGCACCGGTAACATTGGCCCAGCTCTGGACTACCTCGGCAATACCAATAGTATAGCGTCCCCCCTGTCCGCTCACTGCCTGCTTGTAAAGGGCTGCGGCAGCCACTGCAAACAATGCCATGCCCCCGGCCAGATCGCCCAGCAATAACCCGGGAATGGCCCGTTCCTGTTTGCCGGTACTGCCGATGATTCCTCCTACCGCCTGGTAGTTGAGGTCATGGCCTGCATCTTTAGCCCAGGGGGAATCCGGCTGATAGCCCCCTATAGTGATGTAAGCCAGGCGCGGATTTAACGTTTGCAGAAAATCATAACCCAGGCCCAGTCGTTCCATTACCCCGGGCCGAAAACTTTCAATCAACAAATCAGCCTCTTTCACCAGCTGCAGGAACTCCTCCCGGTCCACTGCCTGTTTCAAATCCAGGTAACGGATTTCCTTGCAGCTGTTGAGCAGGTGGTAAATATAGGCATCCTCCCCTTCCCGTTCAGGAAAGAGGCTTTTCAGATAATCTCCCTTGCCTTTGTCTTCAATTTTCACCACCCGGGCCCCAAACTGGGCCAGCAAGAAAGTGCCATATGGTCCCGGCAGCAGCCGGGTCAGGTCTACAATCAGCGGTTGATTCACAAAAAACACTGGCTACATACCTCCCCAAAATAAGTAACGGCAGAAATGCCCGATTCCTGCCGCTTCTCTTTCTATGGATTATTCTTGTTTAGTCTCTGTTGCAAAGTAGGTTCCCTTTTCCAGCAAGTCCAGATAAGCCTGTAACATGGCTTTCAGTTCCGTACGCAGCTTATGATTGAGTTTCAGCAGTTCTTCCTGCTCCTGCAAGATATCTTTTACCCGCTCTTTGGCCTGACTGATCAGCTGGCTGGCATCCTTTTCTGCCGCCGCCCGGATAGCTGTAGCTTCTGTTTCCGCTGCCCGGCGCAGGTCATCGGCAGTGCGGCGAGCCAGCACCAGGGCCTCCTTGATATCATCCTCCAGGCGCTTGTAATGGCTGAGGGATAATTCTCTGGAGGCCAGCTGTTCTTTCAGCTCCAGGTTTTCCTTATAGATCTTCTCATAGTCAGCCAGCAACTCGGCTACATATTTGTCCACCGCTTCCGGACTATAACCCCGAAAACCCCGTTCAAAATCGGGGTTTTTGTAATCCAGGGGCGTTTTGACCTGTGCCATCGCTCATCCTCCTCTGCCGGTTTTGCTCCAGATTTCCACTTTGAACAATAATCTTCCTTTTTTGCTGCTGCCTTTCTGTTCTTTAACCAGAACCCGGCCAAACCCCTGTACAGATAACCAGTCACCCGGACGAATTTCCGCATCCGGCTTGAGACATTCTCTCCAGTTTAAGCGTACCAGTCCGCTTTCTATCCATTGTACAGCCTGCTGGCGGCCAACTCCCACACTCTGGGCCAGCAGGGCATCCATACGCGGGGAAGCCAGACTGACCAGCCTTTCCTCTCCCTGTGGCCGCTGGATCAGGGGCGGTTCTGCTTCTGGCAGCAGTTCGATGGGTACAGGTCCTACCCTTGTCCACTGACTCTGGATGGCAGAGACAATTTCTTGAGCCACAGCCACCCAGATTCCCGTTTCGGTACAGAGAATGTCTCCCACCAGTTCGCGCTTAATGCCACTGGCCAGTAAGGAGCCGAGAATATCCCGGTGACCGGGCTGAAAGAACTGGAAGCGGCCCTGCACCCGCAAAACTGTAGCACCCGGCTGGTCGAAGTCAAATTCGGCCCAGGCCGCCGGGAACAAAAGCAAGCGACA
Organism: Carboxydocella sp. JDF658; assembly: GCF_002049395.1. Lineage (NCBI taxonomy): Bacteria > Bacillati > Bacillota > Clostridia > Eubacteriales > Clostridiales Family XVI. Incertae Sedis > Carboxydocella > Carboxydocella sp. JDF658. The sequence goes on from NZ_BDLR01000021.1 coordinate 20,057, forward strand.
GCGTTCCGGCTCCCCGGCAAAACCGCCCTGACAGCGATAGGCAACCGTCTGCCGCCATGATTCCAGCATACTCCGGGCTAACGCCTGCTGGCCAGGGTCGAGAAAAAAAGTGAAACCGGGCATTTCTCTGGTCTCCACCTGGACCAGCAGGTCCCAGAGCCTCTCCACCAGAGCCTTGTCCTCCGCTTTCCCTGCCTGGCGTAGCCAGTAATCTCGCATCAATATCCCCCCAGCAAGCGGTAGAGTAAAGATACCACTCCGCGCCGGATCAGATCGAGGACAAAGATAGCGACGATGGGTGAAACATCAACCATTCCAATAGGTGGAATCAACCGTCGAAAGAGCTCCAGATAGGGTTCTGTCATATCCCGCAAGAAACGAACTGCAGGATTATAACGGTTAACCGGAAACCAGGACAAGAGGATATGGATGATCAACATCCAGTAATAAACCATAAAAAGGGTATTAATCAGGTTGATCAGCAAGCTCCTACCTCCCTATTTTTGCCCGGCACTCATTTCCTGGGCCCGCCTGGTGGCCGCCATCACGGCATTCATCAAGGTTACCCTTAAGCCCCCTTCTTCCAGGGCGTAAATACCGGCGGTGGTGGTGCCCCCGGGAGTAGTAACCATGTCCTTCAGGCGACCGGGATGCTCTCCTGTTTCCAGCACCATTTTGGCCGCCCCCAGCATGGTCTGGGCCGCCAGGGTCATGGCGATATCCCGCTGGATGCCCACCCGCACCCCGGCATCGGCCAGAGCCTCCAGCATAATGTAGACATAAGCGGGCCCGGAACCGGATAAACCGGTAACGGCATCCATCAGATTTTCCTTGACGGTAACAGCTGTGCCAACAGCACCAAAAATAGCGGCTGCCATAGTTTCATGGGCTGTAGTAGCATATTTGCCCAGACACATAGCCGTAGCTCCGGCCCCTACCAGACAGGGAGTGTTGGGCATGGCCCTGATTACCGGCACGCCGGGCAGAAAAGTTTCAATCAGAGTAGTGGTAATTCCAGCAGCAATAGAGATTATCAGTTTATCTCCATTGACCCTTTCCCGAATCTCCTCCAGCACTTCTTCCATGGCCTGCGGTTTTACCGCCAGCACCAGGATATCGGCGGCAGCAGCGGCTTCGCCATTATCAGCACAGGCATGGATGCCCATTTTTTCCTGCCAGGCCAGCAGTCGCTCCCGGTGGATGTCGGCGGCATAGATCTGATCAGGGGTAACCAGTCCGGCTTTCAGTAAACCATTGATCAAGGCCGAACCCATGGCCCCGGCACCAATAAAACCGATACGCTTATCCGTTAAAGCCATCTTACTTCACCCAGGTAAAAATGCCTCGATCCCGCTGTTCATCCCGGCTGTCCAGCATGGAGGAAATGTCCACTCCATTGGGAACGAAAAGATAAATACCGGTGCCAACCTTTTGCAGACTGCCACCCAGAGCATAAACTGTGCCGGAAACAAAATCTACAATGCGCTGGGCCACACTGGGATCGGTTTTTTCCAGGTTTACCACTACACTGCGACGGTTTTTCAGATTATCGGCAATGGACTGGACTTCATCAAAGGCGCGCGGTTCAATTACTACCACTTTCATGCCTTTTTGCTGCGGCAGGGCTACCACAGGCGCCTTTTTGCCACGACGAAACTGCTCTTCCCGTTCTTCCATGAACTCATCCTGTTCTTCCAGCAGTTCTTCTTCCTCATCGGCCAGACCGATCATACCCATTACCTTATCCATAATTTTTGCCATTTTAGTTTACCTCCTTGCACCAAATATATCACTACCAATGCGTACCAGGGTAGCCCCTTCTTCAATGGCCACCTGATAATCATTGGACATACCCATGGATAAATGTTTTAGTCCCAGCTCCCGGGCCAATTCCCGCAACTGACGAAAATAAGGGCGGGCCTGTTCAGCGTCAGCCACAAAAGGCGCCATAGTCATCAGCCCTTCAATCTGTAAACCCGGCAGTTCCTGGACTTCCCGGAAAAAAACCGGGACATCGCCAGGAGCCAGGCCATGTTTGGTTTCTTCTCCCGATACATTCACCTGAATCAGGGCTTTTAGGATCAGCCCCCGAGCACTAGCCCGCTTGCTGATCTCCCGGGCCAGTTCCCAGCGGTCCAGAGAGTGCAACAGATGAATGCGGTCGATAATATATTTTACTTTATTGGTTTGGAGCGTGCCAATCAAATGCCAGCGCAGTCCAGGAGGCAATTCCGGCTGCTTGGCCAGCAGTTCCTGTACCCGGTTTTCCCCCAGGTCAGTCACCCCGGCAGCCAGAGCTGCCTGAATCCCCTCGGGTGGCACAGTCTTGGACACCGCCACCAGGGTGATCTCCTCCGGCCGCCGGCCAGCCCGCAAGGCTGCTGTCCTGATTTCCTCCCTGACTCTGGCCAGATTCACTGCAATCTCAGCCCAGCTATCAGCCATACTTCTCACCTCATCACCCTTTGCCCATCGGTGACCAGGGCCGGTGTGACCACCACCCGCGCACCTGGGCCCAGCAAGGGCGCTTTATTTTCCGGTGCTATTTCCTCCACAGCCGCCATTTCCCCTACCTGGCCGTTGACTTTCACCGGCCTGAAATAGGCGATTTCTTTGTAGACCACATACAGACCCTTTTTCCCCCCTGTCTCGGTCAGGGCAGAGGCAGGGACCAGATAGCCGCGGTAGGTCCTTTCCACCAGTTCCAGATTGTTCCGGCGCTCATGGGCCAGATCCCCCACATCATTGAGAGCGGTCAGGATTACCCAGGTCTCACCACCGCGTTGTTTCAGCTTTTTCACCAGCAGGCTGGTATCCTTACCTCTCAGTTTAAGCACTGTTTTTCCCGCCTGCCAGTGTACTGTTGAGTTGAGATGGAGCAAAAAAGCCGGGTTCTGCAGATTGTCGAGGAGCTTTACCCCCTGGACCGGGGGTTTTTCTTTGCCCAGTTCCTGTTGTAAAGCCTGCCAGAGCTGGTCCGGTTCAACGGTATCGATCAGCTCAGGCAGGAGAACGCTTTCCAGCCCATCCACATGATAGCAAACCTGGCCGGGCTCAGGAGCAACTACCCGTTCGTCCCAGCGACCAGCAGCACCATCCAGTTGCCCCTGTTGCAAGCGAGCGATCACTTCTCCCCGGCGTACCCGCTGCCCCTCGGGAACCACTGGCTCCAGTTTAGCCCCGGCTGGAACGGGTAAAATCTTCTCCCGGCGGATGGTCCAGGCCTCAGCCTGTTCCACCTCTTCTAGTTTCCCCCATTGTACCGGCTGAATATCTATAACCCTGGCCACAATCCGGTTGGCCATAAAGCGAATTCCCCACCAGAGGACAGACGCCCCGATCAGCAGCAAGACAATACTGGCTAACACGAACAACCTGTACTCTTTCTTTCTCCGCTTTTGCTTGTTCATTCTTTCACCTCGTTCGTGTCTTAACTAAGTAATATTCTACAAAAACCAGCCACTTCCTGCTTGCTTCAGGAATAAACCGGGAGTGTAAAGGAAAAAACCGAGCCTTTGCCCAGTTCTGACTTGACTTCAATAGTCTGGCCATACCGTTCCAGAATGTGTTTGACAATGGACAGGCCCAGGCCTGTCCCGCCCAGATCCCGGGAACGGGCCTTGTCCACCCGGTAAAAGCGCTCGAACAGCCGCGGTAAAGACTCAGGGGGAATGCCGATACCGGTATCGGCTACCTCCACCCGGATCTGATTGGCTTCCGCCCAGACTCTGACGGAAACAGATCCCGCCGGTGTATATTTAATGGCATTATCAATAAGGTTCAACAGCACCTGTTCCAGCAAATCCCCGGACATAGCCGCCGGCGGCAAAGGCTGCTGAATCTCCTGGAGCAAACCCAGACCCTTGTTTTCTGCCAGGGGTTGTAAAATTTCCACCACTTTCTGCACCTTTTCCGCCACATCCACCGGCTGGCGTACCACTTCCGCCCTCGGTGCCTCAATCCGGCTCAGGCTGAGCAAGTCATCGATCAGACGCTGTAGCCGTTCTGCTTCTGACTGGATGATGGTAAGGAAACGTTCTGTCAGCACCCGGTCTTCCATGGCCCCATCCAGCAAAGTCTCTACAAAACCTCGAATGGAGGTCAGTGGGGTGCGCAATTCGTGGGAAACATTGGCCACAAACTCGGTGCGCAATTGTTCCAGTTTGCGCAATTCGGTGATATCCTGCATCAGCACTACCGCCCCCTGGTGGTGGGCATCCTGGCCCAGGGGCGCAGCGGTAAGGCGCAGAAAGATTTCCTTCTCGCCAGCCAGGCGAATTTCGGATTTTTGCACCTCTTTCAGTCGAACGGTTTTGCGGATCAGCTCTTCCACTTCCGGATGGCGCACCAGGCTCAGCACCGTTCGGCCGGAGACATCCTTGGCCTCTACTCCGAACATCTTGCAGGCCGCCCGGTTGATCAGCATGATCCGCCCCAGGCGATCAACCGCGATCAGCCCTTCCGCCATGGAAGCCAGAATGGTTTGCAGGCGCTGTTTTTCCCATTCCGCCAGCTCGATCTGCTGCTGTAACCGTTCACTCATACGGTTAAAAGCCACCGCCAGATAGGCCAGTTCATCATCGCCCCGCACCGGCAAACGGTAATTTAAATCCCCTTTGGCCAGCGCCATTGCCCCTTCCGCCAGCTCCTGAACCGGCTTGGTAAAGCGCACGGCCAGCAGGTAACTGCCTCCAGCTGCCAGCACCAGGGTACCCAGCAGAGCTTCAAACAAAAGGCGACGCAGGTAGGTTACTTCTGCCTGCAAATCCGCTTTTTCCTGCCAGTGGGCCTGGCGGGCCAGCCGGGCCTCCCAGCGACTGACCAGCACCTGATCTACCAGAATAAAAGCACCGGTTAAGACTACCAGGGATAAAATAATAATCTTCCAGTGAAATTTTCTCTTCACTGCTCCAACTCCCTCATGCGGTAGCCAGCCCCACGTACTGTTTCCAGATAGCGGGGATTGGCCGGGTCAGCTTCTATTTTCATGCGCAAATGGCGGATATGCACATCCACAGTGCGAGTATCACCGGCATAGTCATAGCCCCAGATTTTCTCCAGCAGATAATCCCTGGAAAACACCCGGCCCGGATGGGTCATCAGGAGCTGTAACAGCTCACACTCCTTGGGGGTCAGGCTCTGCTTCCTGCCCCGTACTTCCACCTGGTATTTTTCGGGAAACAACATGATTTCCCCTTCCCCATAGCTGATCCCTTTTTCTCCCGTTTCCTTGCCTTCTTCGGCCGGACTTAGCCGCCGCAAGCGAGCCTTGATACGGGCCAGCAGTTCCCGGGGACTGAAGGGCTTGGTCATATAGTCATCAGCCCCCAGCTCCAAACCCAGCACTTTGTCGGTTTCTTCACCCCGGGCCGTCAGCATGATAATCGGTATATTGCGGGTAGCCGGGTCATCATGCAGACGGCGGCAAACTTCCAGGCCGTCAATTACCGGTAACATCAGGTCCAGAATCACCAGATCCGGTTTTTCATTACGGGCCAGTTTCAGGGCCTCCTGCCCATCTCTGGCCACCAGCACCTGGTAACCCCATTTTTCCAGATTGAACTGTACCAGCTCTACGATCAGCGGATCATCATCAACCAGCAAAATAGTCGCCATAATCTACCTCCCCATTTTATTTCAGCATTATCAAGGCTCCCATCCTGCCCGTTTTGCCCCCGGACTTGCGATGGGAGAAAAACAAATCCGAATGGCAGGCAGTACAATAGCGGCTCTGCCAGACATTTTCCGGCTTGATCCCGGCCTGCAGCAAAAGCTGGCGGTTGGTCTCTCCCAGATCCAGCTGCCAGTGGCCTTCCCGTCCCGGGGTAAGCCCTCCAACCCCCAGAGCCTCGATCTTGAGGGCCACCCGTTCATCCACTTCATAACAGCAGGGTCCGATATGAGGACCGATCGCAACCCAGATTTGCTCCGGAGCAAGTTCCAGTTGCTGACATAACTCCCGCACTACCAGGGGGCCAATCTGTTGCACCGTTCCCTGCCAGCCGGCATGGGCCATAGCGACTACTCCGCCTTCCGGAGCCAGAAAATACAAAGGCACACAATCAGCATAAAAAGTGATCAGGGGCAAGCCCCGTTCCGTTGTGGCCAGGGCATCCGCTGCCTGCAGACTTTCATCCCAGCTAAATGCCCCCTGGCCACGGCGGGCAGCTCCAGCCCAAACCAGATGGCAGCCGTGAACCTGCCGTACACTGACCAGGGCATCGGCTTCCAGTCCCAAACTCTGGGCAAAGCGTTTACGGTTGACAATCACCCGCCCGCTTTCATCTCCTACATGCAGCCCCAGATTCAAGGTATTGTACGGTGGCTTGCTTGTCCCCCCGATGCGCGTTGAAAAAGCCACCAGTGCCCACGGTTCCCAGTCCGGTAAGGCCAGATGGACAACTCCCCCTTTATCGCGTAACTGAAAAGGTTCCAAAGGCTGTCCCCTCCTCTCGTGCAAAAAAACCGCCCTAAGGGCTGGTTATTCGTAATTATAGGCGATTTGCTCCAATTCTACCAGTATAACATCAATGCCGATCTTGTTGATATTTTCCCAGGGGATCACGATATCCTCCTGGCGCCCGAACATGCGAAACATGCGCCCACCTTCCGGGTTCAGTACCAGGGCCCGAATGGTGCCATTTTCCACATCAATATCGATATCCTTGATGGGGCCCAAACGCCGCCCGTCCACCACATTGATGACTTCCCGCAGCCGTAAGTCCGACACCTTGAGCACGGCTTTCACCTCCTGTCTACCTACATTATATGTAGACGAGGCTGAAAGTGTGTCAGCTTACTGCCAGTTCCTGTCCCTCATTTTCTTCTTCCACAGTATAGCGGGAGACATTGAGGATAATCCCGGCAGCAATCAGTTTAAACAATAGAGAAGACCCGCCATAGCTGATAAAAGGCAGGGTTACCCCTACTACCGGGAAAACATCCAGCACCATGGCCAGATTGACCAGAGCCTCTACCAGCAATACCGCCCCCATGCCCGTAACCAGCAAGCGGCCGAAGGTATCTGGAGCTTTCTTGCTGATTTCATAGACCCGGTAAAGGACAATGGCAAACAGAGTAAAGACGATTATACCCCCGATAAAGCCCATCTCCTCGGCCAGTACGGCGAAAATAAAGTCATTGTGCTGTTCGGGTAACCAGAGATACTTGGACTTGCCGTCCCCTAATCCCACGCCCAGCAGCCCACCGGAGCCGATGGCCAGCAAAGCCTGGGCCTGCTGAAAACCGTAACCAAGAGGATCCTGAAAGGGGTCGAGAAAAACAGTAAACCGTTTCAGCCGGTAGCCAACCGTGGTTACAGCCAGTACCGCTACCGGTACCAGCACTGCCGCCAGAGCTCCAATCCAGGCCCAGGGGATACCAGCAGCAAACAATACCACCGCTGCAATCAGACAAATAACCCCTGCGGAACCGGCATCTCCTTCCAGCCCCACCAGGACAAGGATAAGTACTACTTGTATAATTGCGGGCACATAGCTGATTTTGCGTTTTTTACCCCGTTTCACCAAACGTTCTTCCCGCTCAAAATAGGCAGCCAGCATAATTACCAGAGAGAGCTTGGCCATCTCCGATGGCTGGAGGGAAAAACCACCCGCTCCCAGCCAGGCCTTGTTACCATTGCGAGATTCTCCCGCAATCAGAACCAGCACCAGTAAAATGATGGTGGCAGAAAAAATGATTTTTTTCCAGCCGATCAACTTGCGATAATCCTGCCGCAGTATGGCAAACATTAAGACCAGTCCAATACCAGCCGCTACACTCTGGCGATAAAAAAAGGCCAGGGGATTGCCAAACTCGCCGGGATTCCCGTTTTTGGGCAACATCGCTTCAATGGAACTGGCACTGAAGACCATCAATAGACCGATAGTCAGCAGCACCAGGATAGCCCCAAGCAGCATCAAGTCCGCTCCATGTCGCTTCCTTTTACCCATAATAGTACGACCTCCGTTTCCCTAAAAGGTATTCAACACCGGCGGCCGTTTTTCCTGCTAAAAAAAACGCCTGTCCGGAACATCTCTGTTCCGCAGGCGGTTTGTGTTCAAGTTCCGACGTGTTTGCGCATATGGTTTAAGGCAGCTTTTTCCAGACGGGAGACCTGGGCCTGGGAAATCCCGATTTCCTCTGCCACCTCCATCTGGGTTTTACCGTGAAAAAAGCGCAAGGTGAGAATCTGTTTTTCCCTTTCTCCCAGGCGGGCCAGGGCCTCTTTGACGGAGATGTTTTCCAGCCAGCCAACATCCTGGTTTTTCTCATCCTTAATCTGGTCCATGACGAAAATGGGATCTCCCCCATCATGGTAGATTGGTTCAAAGAGAGAGATGGGTTCCTGGATGGCATCCAGAGCAAATACCACTTCTTCCCGGGGTAATTTCAACTCCTCGGCGATTTCATTAACCGAGGGCTCCCGGTTCAGTTTGTTGACCAGGTTGTCCCGCACCTGCAGGGCCCGATAGGCGATATCCCGCAGGGAGCGGCTGACGCGAATGGGGTTGTTGTCCCGCAGGTAGCGGCGAATCTCCCCGATAATCATAGGGACGGCATAGGTGGAAAACTTCACATTCTGACTTAAGTCGAAGTTGTCGATGGCTTTCATCAAGCCAATACAGCCGACCTGGAAAAGGTCGTCCACATATTCGCCGCGGTTAACAAAACGCTGAATTACACTGAGGACCAGCCGCAAGTTGCCTTCAATCAGTTTTTCCCTGGCAGCCTGATCGCCTTGCTGCATGGCGGCAAACAGCTGCCGCATCTGTTCATTGGTCAGCACCGGCAGCTTGGCGGTATTGACACCGCAGATTTCCACCTTATTGATCAGCATTGGCTCCACCCCGTCCTTGTAGTTTCAGTTACATTATTGACGGAATGGAGCCTGCTTATACTGAATTTTGTTGGCCTGCTCAGGCTTCTTGAGTGATTTGGTCAGGTGGTGGCCCTCCATTAACTCTTAAAGTCGCAGTGTCTAAATTAGTTAGGGGGATAAAAAGCTTGCCAAATACACTCTGGCTTCATTCAATAACCATAAGTCCTTTATACTCATTTTATTTGGTCATCTAGTTTCTCTATCTTAGCTTTATTAACTATTTCATTTATTTTAGTTTTAACCATTTCATAAGCTTTTGGGGAATTTTTTTCATTCTCAGGTATTAATAATTCTTTTCTTAACTGTGCTTTAAATTTACCAATATATATACCTCTTTCATAAGCATTTATAACATCGGGATTAGACCAGTATTCTTCAACGGTAAGACCCTGGCCGGCCAAAAAGTCACGGAAATTTGCTTTTTCTTCGTCACTCACTTGTTCTGAAAGTCTTTTTTGCAATTGTATAAAATTATCAAGTTCTTCTTTTGTGACGGTAATACCACGCTTTTTTGTTTCTTCAAATAGTAGTTTTTGTTCGGCAATTGCTCTTATTACATTTTCAAAATTTGCAGGTTGTTTTTGTGTTTCCAAGAACAATTTTTTGCTCTCATATTCTTTTTCGGTTACAGGTATTCCATTAATTTTTGCAACGATCTTTTCCGACTTAGATAAATTTTTTATTTTTTCGCCTAAAAGAAATTCATCAGATTTTGAATATGCTAAATTAATGGTAGCTAGAACAAAGATACATAGGAAACTATAAATAATGATAATCTTCTTATTCATCGCTCATTACCTCCTAAAAGGTCACATTTTGTGAGAAGTTTTTAATCCAAGAACTTGGTAAACATACTGGAGAATACCAAATAATATGGCCCTTTAATTGATTATAGTTGTAATTACTTAATGATTTTGTAATTGTAGTTATGCAAAGGTGGCTGGAGCAGCCCTTCCCGCAGCAAGCGCCGGGCCGTACCCAGCACCAGCATCAAAAATCTCCAGCTCGGGCTTAATGCCCTTTTCCTATCTTAGCAAACAGCTCCCGGCTCTGGCTGGGCCGTCCCTGTTCATCCTGGACATGCAAATGCACCATGGCAGCCCCAGCCTGTCGCACTCTGACGATATCAGCGATACTCTCCTCCACCGTCACCGGCAGATGGGGGTTTTGTTCCTCGATTCCCCCTGGACCAGGATTGGCTGGCGGGCTGTTCTACCGGTATTTAGTCGGTATTAATGGCAATTTCGCTTTTACCGTAAATACATACCAAGTTAAGGCAGATAAGAATGCGAGCAGAGCAGATAACTTAAACAATGTAAATAGCCCAAAAGCTGTGTAGATAATTCCCCCGCTATAACTGCCGGCAGCAGCACCTAATGACCAGGCAATCGCAGTAAAAATAGTTTGAGCTGAGGCTTTTACTTCTTGAGAGGTAGTTTCATTTAATAGTTGAATAGCAGATAAGTAGAAAAGCCCGAAACTGAGACCCTGGCTCAACTGTAGTAATAGTATCAGCCAGAGGTATGGAAAATAGGCATAGACAAACCAGCGCACTGCGTAGATGATACCGGCGATGGTGAGGATTTGATATAAATTTAAAGATTTGCGCAGGACATTAAACAAATAAAAGACAGGAATCTCGCTGCTGGCAGCCAAGGCCCAGGCTAATCCGACCATTGTTGTAGTAGCCCCAAGGCTGGAAAAATAGATACTGAAAAAGGTATTATAGGCACTAAAAGGCATTTGGATTATGAAAGCATAAACGACTAACAAGATAAAAAGTGGATTTTTTATAAGCTGATAAATTTCTGAAATGTTTTGTTTTATAGGCACAACTGGAGTTTTAGGTAAAGAAAAACTAAGAATCCAGACAATAAAAAAAAGAATACTGCTGAGAGGGAAAATAAACTTAATATTGGATTTAGTTAAAAATGCTGATGTAATCAGTACTATCACAGCAAAGCCCAGCGAACCCCATAAGCGATATTTCCCGAATTCCCGGGAACGTTGATTATCACTTAGCATTAAAGTATCAGTAAGTGGCATAGACGCTGTTTGTACCATTGTGTATAATAGCATTGTCAGCATCCACCAAATTTTATTGTTATATAAAGGGACTAATAAAATAAAAACACCTGAAGAAAACAATAATACTTGGATTATGAATTTAAGCCGCTGGGTTTTATCAGCAATGATTCCCCAAAATGGTTGCATAAATAAGCCAACAAAAGGCCCTAAAGCAGAAATTAGACCGATAAAATTTCCGTTGGCACCTGCTTCCTTAAAATATAAAGGTAAGTAGGGAATTTGCAGCGCAATAATCGCATAAAGCAAAAAGTAATATAATTTGTTAAGAGATGACTGGTACTGCATAGTAACCTCCGGTTGCTAGTATGTACTCAGGTTATTATAACAAGAATTTCGCGGGAAATAAATAAGGAAGGGATTACTCCCTTCCTTTCGATTTATTTTTTATCCGGCACCTTAAAGAAGAACCTGATAAGCGGCCCTTCTTTAATCGGCTCATGCATCATAATATATCCGTGTTTCACAGCCTCTTCCGGAACCGAACGGAAGGATTGAGGACAGTCGGCCAGCACTTCCAGGGTCTGCCCTGGCTGGAGCTTACTGAGGGTTTCCAGGCTGTAGATCAACGGATAAGGACAAGGTTCACCCCGTAAATCAAGTACAAAATCAACCTCCAAGGAACGATCTCCCACAGTCTTCTCCTCCCCTATTTGCTCTCTGCCACAGCTGTATTGATTTCAACTGGCAAATGAATTTCCGATTTATATTTGCGGCGCTTCTCCATCCAGGTAGCCCAACCGTAGATCAGCGCTAAGAAAAGATAGGTTGCGGCTAAAGCCCCTGCCGGACCGAGAATTTTCACCAGGTCCACCTTCGGATAGGGTGCTACCAGAGTGGTGAAAATACCTTTATCCCAGGCTATTGCCAGCAAAGTAGCACCGATGATGTTCCCAATACCTACTACCCAAAAATTCAATTGCCCCTCCATAGCCCGATACATCCAGCCGGTCTCACACCCGCCGGCAATGACAATGCCAAAGCCAAATAGCAGTCCACCGAGAACTGCCCCAGCTCCCGCCCACATCACCTTGGCCGGAGTTCCGTGAACAATAAAATAAATAGTACCCAAAGACTGGATAGCCATCCCTACAATAATCGCCCTGGTTATCGTCGTTCTTCCCACCAGCCACAAGTCACGAAAAGCAGAGGTGAAGCAGATTTGGCCCCGTTCGATCACAGCTCCAAAGGCCAGACCAAATAACCCTGCCAGGGCCAGCTTCCCGTTACCATTCTGCCAGGCCAGTACAGCCAAAACAATGGCCACTGCCGCTAACAAAAAACCCAATACCGGCTGATGACTGTTATATTTTTTTGCCATTTGTACTGTTCCACCTGGCAAAATCACCGGTTTACCCAAAAAGAAAGGCATCAAAGTTATTTTAAGACCAAGATAGGTACCGGCTATGGTCGCCAGAGTAAAGAGCCAGGTATGTAAAGAAAACTGCGGTATTCCCGTAAACATGGCTGCCAGATTGCAACCCATAGCTAATCTTGTGCCGAAGCCAGCAATTATACCGCCTAACAATCCCTGCACCAGCCGGCGTCTTTGCACCGGCACCCGTATCTTGAAATTACCTCCCAGGAGGGCAGCAATCAGGGCGCCGGCAAACATGCCGAAGACCACCCAGCCATCAACCCGGTCCCATGGCATTCCTTTGAGCTTAATAATTTTAAAATAACTCATTTCCCCGGTGTCATAACCGAATAACTGAAGCAGATGACCGCCCCAGCGGGTGAATTCCCCTGTTACCGCCCAAACTGTTTGCAGTGTACCAAAATAGAGCGCACTTAAGATACCCAGCACTCCAACTGCTGTCATTGGACTCCAGTGTTCCTGCACTGCCTTCCGGTAAACCCTGGACCAAAAAGTACCCATAATCCTCCCCCTTTCTCTCAATTTCGGTCTAATTGTAACATAACCATATTTTATCTGTCTAATAAATTATATTTATTATAAATGGGGATCGATAAGAAATTTTTATCACTTTAGTCTAATATAACTCCGATTACAGCAGCACTGAGGATGGAAATAAACACCGAAGAAACAGCACCTAAAATAACAGCACGGGTACCAATTTTAGCCATTGCTTTGAAGGAGAGATCGAGACCTAACCCCGCCATAGCCGCAGTCATAATCCAGTTATCAAAAGTTATAAGCCCGGCGACAACATTTTGTGGCAGTCCAGCGAATGAGTTAATCAGCACCATAACAAAAAAGAGGATAGCAAACCACGGGATAGTAATTTTGCTCTTCTGTGGAGGGATAACAGGATTTTTGTCCTCTTCTGTTACATTGTCGTTCCACGGGATAAAAGTCAGGATAAGGGTAAGTGGAATAATAAAGAGCACCCTGATCATTTTTACGGTAGAGGCCATGGCTTTGAATTGACCGCTGGCCACAACGCTTGCTGCCGCTACCTGTGCAACCTCATGTATCGAGCTTCCTGCCCACAATGCGTAAAACAGATCAGGTATGTTTAAAAGACCATGCAGGGCCGGATAAAGAAACATGAATATAGTGCCGAACAGTGTCACTGCACCAATAGCAAATGCAGTGTCTTCCTCCTCGGATTTAATTACGGCATCAACTGCTGCTACCGCCGCTGCGCCGCAGATAGATACACCGCTACCGAGCAACAGGGCACGCTTAAGCGGAACATCCATGATGCGGCCAAGCCATAAAGTGAAAAGGATAGCTGAAGTAGTAGCAATCAGGATAGATATAAGGGCGGAGGGGCCTACCTCTAAGACCTGTGATATACTGAGTCTAAAACCAAGAAAAATAATAGCAAGTCTTAAGATTTTTTTAGCACTGAAACTTATACCTTTTTGTGTGCTTGTTGGCAAAGAAATGACGTTCTTTATAGTCATACCTATAATTATTGCGATAATGAGCGAGCTTAATGGCAGGACCTCTGAAAAAAGCCTTGTCGACTGAAGCTTTATTGCTATGAAAGTAACTGCCATTACAAGTAAAAAGCCTGGTAAATGTTCGGCAATCCAGACTGTTGCATCTTTGATTCGCCCATTAATCCCGGTCTTTACCTGACCTTTAGTATTTCCCATTTAATATCTCCTCCTATCCTTCAGTTTGTTTCCATAAGCTATTATACTCTTGACTTATATAAACGTAAAATATTAAAATAAAATGAAAAAGATATGTAAATACATATAGATCGAGGTGTGAACATGACTCTGCGACATTTACGAATATTCCTCGCAGTGTGCGAAACAGGCAGTATGACGGCCGCAGCAAAACAGCTACATATGACCCAACCACCAGTTAGCCAGGCCATTGTAGAACTGGAACGGTACTATGGTATAAAGCTTTTTGAACGGATTGGCCGTAAGATTTATCTTACGAAGGCTGGAGAGGAGCTCTACTCTTACGCCTCGCACATATTAAGCCTGTCAAATGAAGCTGAAAAACGGTTATCAGATCTGTCAAAAGGCGGCATTTTGCGCGTAGGTGCCAGCAAAACCATAGGCTCAGCAATCCTGCCCTTTCTCATCAGGGAATTTTCCGCTGCTCATCCAACTGTTCAGATAAATGCCGTAATTGATAATACGGCCACCATTATAAACATGCTGTATGTGGCCAAGCTTGACATCGGACTGGTAGAGGGCATAGGCAACTGGCCAGACATAGTTAAGGTACCAGTTTATGAAGATGAGCTTGTGCTTGTCTGCCCACCAATGCATGAATGGGCGAAAGCAGGGAGCATTGACACTGCACAGCTTGAAGATCAGAGCTTTATTGTACGTGAGGAGGGCAGCGGCACTCGTGAAGTATTCGAAGCCGCCATGAAATCCCACGGAATAAAATGGAAAGCAGTTGGAGTGTTTAACAGTGTCGAAGCTATAATCAATGCTGTTCATTGTGGTTTTGGACTATCCTTCATGTCCCGGCTTGCGGTACAGAATGCGGTAGCAACCGGTAAAGTTTCAGTTGTAAAGGTTGTCGGATTAAATATTAAGCGTAAATTCAACCTTGTTTATCATAAAAACAAATTTTTTAACACAGCAATTAATGAGTTTAAAACTTACTGTTTCAGGTTTTGCAAACAGACATAAAAATTGAGCCCCTGAATGCTTCAGGGGCTAGACTTTTATAAGGCTTTGACTATTTCCACTCTAGTATCCAATTGACTGGCTCCGCCGCCTATAGGATCGGACAGACAAGCGTTTTTCAATGTGACATCCACCAGTTGAACTGCATTGGCAGCAAAACCAGTACCTCTTCCTAAGGCAAAACCGGTATCATTATCTCCTGCCACCCATTGGGTATGGCCATAGGGCTGCACAACTTTGGTCTTTTTACCGTCTATTTGTACCGAGGATGCGCCATAGGCGAAATGGCCGTAATTATAACTGCATCCTACAACGCCGGGTTTAATGCCATTAGTTACCAGCACCTTGCCTTTCGCTTCAAAATCTGGAGATTTAATTATAATGGAATCTCCGGTATTAAGCCCGCGTTTCCTGGCATCAACCGGATTCATCCATACATAATTTTCTGCCTCGATCTCCCGCAGCCAGGCATCGCTGATATTGCGATGAGTACCGATATGTCTTGCTTTCCAGTTAATGAAAATTAGGGGATAATCCTTAATATCTACCTTTTTGCAATTGTAGTAAGTGATTTCTTCAATTCTGGGCAAGCCGTCAAAGGGTTTACCGGTATATGGGTGTTTCCCTTTGGCTACTTTTTCGGAGTAAAAATTAACCTCAGAAGCTAATTTATACTTAAGGTACGGACCATCATATTCATTGCCCTGTTTTTCAAATCTTCCCCCTCTATTTAGAACATAGACAACCCTGCGCCACTCTTCCGGCTTAACCGCTCTTTTCCATGCCTGAAGATCGGGGATAGATTGTTTCAAAACCCCAGCGTTCCAGGTAAGTTAAATCAGGTAAAATATAATCAGCATAAGTTCCTGTTTCACTGATGACCACATCGGATACCACCAGAAGGGGTATAGCTTTCTGATCTTTTAAAATCTCCTTGTGGGCCATGCCAACCGGTACTGATAACAAGGGGGAAATCCGGTGAATAAACAGGGCCTTGATAGGATAAGGATAACCTTCAGCAGCGCTGGGTAAAGCCTCTTGAATATTATTGCCGGAATACTGGAACCAGGGACGTTTAGCCGGATAGCCATCCCGCTCAAAGAGAGTAGTCTTTTCATAGACAACCTTATTGCGTACCAGCGGAATACCCCAGGCTTTATTGGCTTTGGGCACTTTCATTAGATCATACCTGCCCTCTAAAGGCTTAAACTTGGCCCCGGTGCTCATGCTGCCCCCTTTCCAGTCATAATTGCCGATCAAGTGGTTAAGGCAGTTAATTGCCCGCAAATTATAGAAACCATTAACATGCATTGCCGGGCCCCGATAAGAGGTAATGGCAGCTTTTTTACCATGGGAAGTGAACTCCCGGGCCAGTTCGATAATCTGCTGCGGTTCGATTTCACAGATCCTGGCATATTCCTCAATGGTATGTTCCATAACCCGTTCCTTAAACAGGGTAAATACCGACTTGACCTGGATACCGTTAATAACCGTATCCACTTCTAATTGTCCTTCTGTAGCCTGATCATGGGGTACGGGTTTCCCATTCTGAATTACCACAAACTGTTCTTCCGTTCCGATCCCGAGGTCACTGGCCCGGAGTTTGGGC
Source organism: Carboxydocella sp. JDF658 (assembly GCF_002049395.1). Lineage (NCBI taxonomy): Bacteria > Bacillati > Bacillota > Clostridia > Eubacteriales > Clostridiales Family XVI. Incertae Sedis > Carboxydocella > Carboxydocella sp. JDF658. Next base: position 36,706 of record NZ_BDLR01000021.1, read on the forward strand.
TTGCCTTTGGCGCTCAGATTGACCAAATAGGTTGCATCTGACCAGGTCGGTTCTCCGTCAGCTTTTGCTGCTGCCTGGTTGGGATTGGTCAAATACCTGAGATCATAACGCCCGTTTTCAATAATCCAGCGGGCCATTCCCAGCGCTAAAGCCGCGTCGGTTCCTGGTTTTATGGGCACCCAGATATGTGCCTTCTCAGCAATCCGGCTCAATCTCGGGTCCACTACTGCCAGCTTCATCCCTCTTTTGAGAGCATTCATGAATTTTGGCGCCAGCCAGGTCGGTCCCTTGTTGGCTACCAGCGGGTCAGTTCCCCAGACAATGACAAACTCAGCATTGTCCACATCAGCATACATACGCTTTTTCGGTTTATCAGTATTAAAGGACTGTACATTCCCGATTACACCATTAACACCACAAATACCGCCATGGTCAAGGCTGTTAATGCTGCCAATAGTCTGGCTCCAGTATCTGTCCTTGAAGAACTCCCGCCGGTCCCCGAAAAAGCCTACAATCTGATTAGCCCTGGGTCCCAAATCCGGATGTTTGGTATCGATCAGTACTTCCTTGTATTTCGCATCAAATTCCTCCTGGGACAGCTCCCCTTTCTTCACCTTTTCCCAATCAGACATAACCTCTTCTTGGGGGACAAAGGCCCAGATGCTTTTCAACCCCGGAGTTCCCAAATCGGGGCTGCCATAAACAATTTCCTTCAGCGCCTGTTCCCAGCTAATACGATGTAAGAAGTAGGACCGTTGCCTTGAGCAGGAGTTATCACAGCTTTCAGAGTACAATGGGTATTACACTGTTCACAGGTTGTATAGATGACATCCTCAGCGCCATAATTCAGGGTCTCTTTTCCCGTTCCATGGGGATCATCCAGGAACCAGTTTTCAACCATTGACTGCTCAGACCCCAGGGCAGCAGGAGCCACCATTCCTACTCCCGCCAGGACTGCACCAGTTTTAATAAAACTTCTTCTGCTAATTTTAATAGACTTCTTTAGTTGCGCCATAGAGTTTTCCCTCCTTAATATCTTCGATGTCTTCTATTGCATCAATCGGTAAAGCCTTGATTGCTACCGAGTATAAAAAGAGACCGAAAGCTATAATTCCAATACTGCTGACCCATTCGATTAAAGTCGGATAGTAATAGCCCCAGGGCAATCCGTGTAAAACAGGTACAATTAAAGCAGGGACTACAATGTTAAACCGCACACCCAGAATACCTAACACTACCAGAACAGCTCCCACGGTAATGGCCTTAACTGATTCTTTTAGCTTGCTGTTAAAGAAAATGAATAACGGAACAACTACTCCCAAAAACATTTGTATCCACCAGAATGACCAGGAAAAAGGACTCTCGAAGATAGTTTCAATAGTAGCCAGTTCCGCATGTTCCAGCCCATAGGCACCAACAAAGAATTCATAGAATTCCAGACCTACATCCACAAGCAGGAACAGGCTTAAAAGTCCGGCCAGGGATTTGACCATATCCTTATCGACTTCACGACCCATTACCTTGGTCCGGATTACATAAAAGGCCAGCAACAGAGCGGTACCGGAAACCAGAGCAGAGACAACAAAGATTACCGGGAAAAGGCCGCTATTCCAGAAAGCCCGGGCTTTGGCCACTGCAAACAGCGTTCCTGTACCACCGTGAACTCCGAATATAGCGATGGGAATCCCGATTGAGCCTAAAATTTTCAACCATCTATGATCCCGTTGTTTCGATTCTTCGCTCAGGTCAGTACTGCCAAAGGTAAGGAAGCGAGCCAGAGACGCTTGCCACCCTGTGCCTTGAGCAACCCGAATCAGATCCTGGCGCATGGAGAAGTAAAGTTCAGCAGTTAATAAGCCAACATAGATTACATAAAAACGAACTTCCCAGGCCAGCACACTGGTAAAATTCCAGTAACGGAGGGTATGCCAGAACCGTTCCATCCTCCCCAAATCCAGTAAGATAAAGCACATGGCCAAAACCATACTGAGAATGGCCACCAGCAAGGCATCACGACCAATTTTTTCATACTGTTCCATCTTGAAAACGAAGATCATGGTAGACAGGAGAAAAGAACCGGCACTTAAACCCACAAAAAAGATATAGAAAGCTACCCAGGCTCCCCAGGGTGTAGCACTGGTCAAATTGGTAACGGCCAATCCGGCGTTAATTCTTTCGATAATCGCCCAGCCGCCGAGCGCCATTAATAAAATGAGTACCCCATACCAGGCTTTAGTCAACTGTTCGCTGCTTTTCACCGTACTCACATCCTCCTCTTATTATTGAACATTATTTCAAGTAGATGACCCTGGGCTTAGTTCCCATTTCTTCCTGCAGAACAAAAGCCCTTGGACTTGCTGCCAATTTTGAGACCACACTTTCCGGATCATTGAGATCGCCAAAATAACGGGCATCTCCCAGGCAAACCTCAACACAGGCCGGTTCTTCTCCGCGCTGTAAACGGTGATAACAGAACATGCATTTACGAACATTCCCTATCGGAGACTTGCCTTTTTCCCGCTTACCTCTGTCAATACCGTATTCGGGGGCCTGTACCTCGTTACATCCAACCATCTCCTGGCTATAATCCAGCCCGAAGTCAAAATACCTGGCTCCATAAGGACAGTTTATAATACAGTAGCGGCAGCCGATACAGCGATCATAGTCAATGGCGGTGATCCCGTTTTCCAGTTTATAGGTTGCTTTGACCGGGCAAACCTGGACACAGGCGGGCCGGTCACACTGCATACAGGGCCTGGGCACATGAACCTTGCTGACATTGGGATAAGTTCCCCGTTCCTCCTCAATAACCACATTGTAGGTTACTCCAGGCGGAGTGCGGTTTTCTGCTTTACAGGCCACTGTGCAAGTATCACAACCAATACATTTCTGCAAATCGATTACCATCGCCCATTTTTTTTCAGTGCTCACTGCTTATTCTCCTTTCTATTCACTAAGTAAAATGTTGCCATTATAACCCCTGGTCCCTGTCTTGCTGATGAGCTCTCTGAAAACCCTTTTTAGAATTTAAGTAAAAGCTTTTTAGCTTTTGACCGGTGTAAAAATTCAGGTTCACATTCCTGCCAAAACCTTTTTTGATGTATTTTCCTGAGCGGAAAACTGGTTGCAGCAACCACCTTGCCCAGGTCCACCTTATCCCCCTGGCTTACCGCCTGCTGCGGGCAATAGTCTGCACAAGCCCCGCAATTTAGACATAAGGCTGGAGTATGCCGCAACTCCTTTTCTTCATCATCATCATTTATCTGCAAGGCACCAGTAGGACAAATTTGTGTACAAACCTGACAGCCTGTACAGCGCTCATCCACTTCTATCTGGGCAAAAGGCCAATTACCGCCTGATAGCATAAGCTGTGATCCAGGCTTTAAACTTTGACCTGTGCTGTTCAGGAGAAACTCCCTGGCAGCAGGCAGCAACTTTTTGCCTTTGCGGGCTCTTTTATCTTCCCAGCCAGAATAGGTTAAAGTTACTATCCGGTCTTTGAGAAAAGAGAAGAATTCCCGTTTCGTCAAAACTTCTTCTTCCTCTCCATTATCAACAAGCAAGACTCCCTCTTTTCCCAGCCTGGAAGCCATCGCTTGCACCCGAATCAGTCTCTCTTCAATCAATGCCCCTGCTTGCCTGTTACAAGAAGCACATTTTTCGGCAGCAAAAACCAATCGGATCCGGTTACAGTTTAAAACCAGGCCTATCAGTAAAGTTTCAGACAAATAACCTAAACAGGGAAGATTAATAACCCCTAGCAATGGATTCTGTTCACAGGTAAAGGCAATCTTCCGCTTTTCCCTGGCCCGACCAATCAATTGATGATAAGAATGCTGGTCCAGCGTAAGGGCTTCTGTCGGACAGGTTCCGGCACACAGGCCACAAGTATCACATTTTTCCTTATCAATTCTGAACCCATTACTAATCTCTATCGCCTGTGACGGACAGACTTTAACACAGTTATCACAAATATTAGCAGCAGTCCGTACCCTGAGGCATTTATCGGGTTCAAGCTGCAGCTCCATTTTTTTCACCTCCCCCGAGTGCTCCAGTTTTGTCTGCCTTCATTTACGCGCCGCTAATATAAGAGCAAAAACCATACCAGCCTAAAAAGGCCTGAAAATAGGCCTTTCATAAAAAAATCCATGACATTTTGTCATTCCGGTGTGACAAAATGTCATGGATGAAATTATTTCTTTAATTGATATTCTTCAATTTTGCGATAAAGATTACGGACACTGATTCCCAGTAGTTCTGCCGCTTTGGTTTTATTCCATTGAACTGCCTCTAAAACCTGTTTAATATATCTCTTTTCCATTTCCTCAAGGGTACATAGCTTCGGTTCATCTTCCCTGGCAAAACAGCCAAAAAGGTCCTCCTTCTGAATTTTAGCACCGGTGCTGAGCAGTATGCCGCGTTCCAGAATATTAAACAGCTCCCGGACATTCCCCGGATAGTCATAACTCATGAGTGCCTCCAGGGCATCGGAAGCAAGTTGTTTAGGTGCTCCATTACCAGCTTTTTGCAAAAAATACTCTGCCAGCAAGGGAATATCTTCTTTTCGCTCCCGCAGAGGCGGAACCCGAATCTTAATGACATTCAGCCGGTAATATAAGTCTTCCCGGAAATTACCTTTAACCACTTCTTCTTCCAAATTCCGGTTGGTAGCCGCTATCACCCGTACATCCACTTTACGTAAACGCACATCACCAACTCTCCTGAACTCACCAGTTTCCAAAAACCGCAACAGTTTTACCTGTAATCCTAATTCCATTTCCCCAATTTCATCTAAAAAAAGGGTTCCGCGGTGAGCACTTTCAATTAAACCTTTTTTTGTAGTTAATGCTCCTGTAAAAGCCCCTTTTTCATGACCGAAGAGCTCGCTTTCCAACAGTTGGGCCGGCAGAGCTCCGGAATTGACAGCTACTAATGGTTGTTGGGCTCTGCTGCTCCAGTGATGGATAGCATTGACAATCAGTTCTTTGCCGGTACCGCTTTCTCCCTCAATCAGTACCGGTGAATCGGAAGCAGCCACCTTTTTAGCCAACTCCAGCACTCTGGTAATGGCCTGGCTTTTACCTACAATTACTCTGGAACTCCTGTCCCTCCGCAAGACTTCTTTCATCCCCAAATTTTCTTCCAGTAACTGTTTTTTCTCATAAGCTTTTTGGAGAGTGATTTCCAGTTCCGCCAGGTTGCAGGGCTTGGTTAAATAATCATAAGCACCCATCTTCATCGCCTCAATAGCAGACTCTATGGTCCCGTGCCCCGTAAGGATAATCACCTGGAGATTCTCTTCTATTTGTCTGGCCTGTTGCAGCAGTTCTATTCCATCCATCCCCGGCAGTTTGATATCAAAAATTGCTACCTGAAAGGTTTCCTCTTTTAAAAAATGCAGAGCCTCTTCGCCCGTCGCTGCCCCCTTGACCCAATAACCTTTTCTGCTCAAACGTTGAATCAACAAATCCCGGAAATTTTCTTCATCATCAACTATTAAAACTTTAATCTGTTCCCTCATGTTCATCACCTTCTTTCCCTCCAGTCATACTATCAATTGGTAATATCACAGTAACCGTTGTTCCTCTGCCCAATTCACTGCTAATTTGAATGTCTCCCTTCATTTCTTTGACAATACCGTAACAAATGGACAGTCCCAGGCCAGTACCTTTACCCAGTGGTTTTGTTGTATAAAAAGGATCAAAAACTTTCTTCAGCTCCTCCCTGGCAATACCGGTTCCGGTGTCAATAATTTTAACTACTATGCTTTTTTGTCCTTTTTCCGTAATCAGTTTAAGCCGTCCTCCCGTTGTTTCCATAGCATCCAGAGCATTGCAGATAAGATTGAGTAAAACCTGTTGCAACTGGGAAAGGTCCCCTTTAACTACAGGCAAATTTACAGCCAATTTTTTATCTATTTGGATACCAAGTTGCTTAATCCGGTGATTAACCAGGGCCAAAGTATCTTCCAGCAATTCGTTAAGATTTATATCCATCATATGACCGGCAGGTTGTCTGGCAAAATTCAATAAGCTTCCTGTAATTTTTTTGCCTCTTTCGGTCTGTTTACATATTACCTGTAAGTATTTTGCCAATTCACCAGAACGGTAAAGTTCCTCAATATCTTCTTGATCGATCCGCTCTAACAGGTCCTCAGCATAAGCGGAAACCGTAGCTAAGGGATTATTGATTTCATGGGCTACCCCCGCAGCCAATAAACCCAAAGCCGCCATTTTTTCCGTCTGAATAAGTTCAGCAGATTTGCTCCTGATCTGTTGAGTCATAAAGTTAAAAGCATCTACCAGCTGACCGATTTCATCATCCGTAGTTTTGGGCAAGACCAGGTTCAATTCGCCTGCAGCCACCCGTTTAGCTCCTTGTTCCAGGGTCTCAATGGGTTTAGTAAAACGCAAAGCAAAAAGAATACTGATGATAACAACCAGCACTACCACCAGAATTGTCCCGATCAGAAACTTAATACTTAAGGCAGCAACAGGGCGCTAAGCCTCACGGACCGGTATTTCCACCACTGCCGCCCAGCCTAACTGTTTAATGGGAGCATAAACCCCTAATACTTCCTCCCCGGTAAATGAGACATATCTTAACGGTATCCTGCCTGCATTCTCTTTCCCCTCCATAAACTGGCGAACAGCAAGGCTGGAGCTTACCGGAGTTTGTCTTAAAACTTGACTGAAATCTTCATGGGCAATCAATTTTCCATCTCGGTTAACTACAAAAATAGCACCTTTCTGGTTACCATATCTGGTAATAATTTTGTTCATAATTGACCTTAAATTAACCTGAACATAAAAACCACCTTTAATTTCCCTGGTTAACCTATTTTTAATGGGGATAATCAAGCTTACCATAGTTCGCTGGTCAGCAGTAAGATAATGTTTAACCATGCCTTTTTGGGTCAACAGTTTCGGGTCCACTTGTGACAACTTTTGAGGAGTAATTACTTCCCGCTTGGAAACCCGCATGACCTCAATTCCCCGGGAATTCAACAGACTTAGATCCTCGACAGCCGGTATATCCCGTAAAAAAATATACAGGAATTTTTCCTGGCTTTCCCGGTCCTGTTGCAAAAGGGTTTCCCCGTAAATATTACCAGCTGTAGATATCTTATCTTCGATTCCAGTAATTAACTGACCTAGATCTGTGGCTATTCCTTTTACGAGGTCAGTATTCCGTTGCTGGATGGACATCAACAAATCCTGTTCGGCAGTCCGAACATTGAGATAACCCAATGATGCCAGCGGTAGAATAGACATTGTAATGCCAAAGGCTAAAACCTTTACTTTTATGCGATTCCAGATTTTCATTCCTGATCGCCTCAGTTTCTTATTTTATAATTATTCTGGCAAAATTTAATCCAGTTTCATTTAGTTTAAGTCCCAGTCTCTCCACTGTGCGCAGATTTACCACCAATTCCAGATTATCCGGTGTTTCCACAGGTATCTGTTTCGGCTGCTGTCCCTGTAAAACTTTGGCTACTATTCTGGCTCCCTGGTATCCCTGATTATACATAGAAACGCCATAGGCTGCAAAATAACCCCGGTCCGCTTCCTGTTCAATGATGCCCATAACCGGAATCTTGTTTTGCCAGGAAAAGGCAAGCAAGTCCTGGGTTAAAGTTTCAATCAAAAAACTTGACAAAGGAAGAATAGCATCATAGTTCTGCACCGATTGCCGATTTAGTTTTGTTTTAAAGTCTGTTCTGGAACTTACCGCTATGGTTTTTATTACTATCCCTAAATCTTTAGCCGTATTTTGAACTATTTTCAAACTGGTATAACCGGGAGGAACGTTAGGATCGTAGATAACAATAACTTTCTGCACATAAGGTAACAGTTTCTTTAATAATTCCAATCTTTTCCCGGCCAGCTCAGCATGATAATTATCCACACCGGTAATTTGTGCTCCCGGGTCAATAAAGCTTTTTACTATACCTCGTTGTACCGTAGAAGCAGCTCCAATAAAAACAATGGGAATGTTCTGATTCTCAGCTGCTATTTTCAGGGCATCAGCTTCCACACCCCCGGTTGCTACCAGCACATCCGGCTTCTCATGTACTAACTTCCGGGCCAAAGGCAAGAGCTGTTCCCGCTCACCCTGAGCATTTAAAATTATATAGGTAACGTCTTTTCCCTCGGTAATTCCCAGGTCAGCTAAACCTTGCTTAAAGCCAACGATTTTTTCCGCTTTAGCATTGCTGGCAGCCAGGATACCGACAGACCATTTGGTCGGCTCAGTTTTTGAAGCAATTTGACAGCCCAAAATAACAATAATTCCTGTTAGCAACATCAAAATATAAATAACCTTTTTTCCCATTTTTATACACCTCAATCCAGAAGATTCCATTTTTAAATAGCGCTGCCTGCCCTTATTGTTTCCAGAAAAAGATTTTCTACGTTATTATTCAAAAATCCTTTAAAACCAGAGATTCAATATAACTTTGACTAACAGTAACTTGAGAATTCCGGGAAGGGTGCTCATTCTTCCTTTTTCTGTAAAACAAAATGGAGTTAGCCCACCAATTACGGGAGTAACTCCAATTTCATAAAAAATTATCTTTGAGAAACAGCCCCAGTCTCATTATCATCATCACCAAGAAAATACAATAAACCAACTGCTACAACACCTCCAGCCACTATAAATGCTACTGGTCCTGCAGCTTCAATACATAGTGCTCCTACAGCGACTCTATGTTTCATTTTTTTACCTTTTTCCCTCATCTTAAATGTACCATAAAACAGTCCTCCCTAGTTCCTAACCAGGCACTAGGTACCGGCAGGGTATCACCCAGTTTTACTGTATATATCATAAAGTAAGACCCCTTCCCGTCTTACTTTGATATATACTACTCGCCCCGTACACCGATTTGCTCCAGATAAGTCACCTGCCTGACAAATGGTTTCCTGGAAAAGAAAAGCCAGAGGAGCAAACTTATTAAAGCAACTATTGCATACATAAGCCCCATAACCAGAATTCTGTTTGCCCAGCCCAGAGAAATTAGCATCATTCCCGCTGCCCCCATCAAGGTAAAGGCGCAGGACATAAGCGAAACAGCTGCACCGGTATCCTGTTGCTGCTGTTCAAGCATCAGATTCGTAGTCGGGGGGCGGATGATACTTCCAGCTATTGTAGCCGGCAGAAGGGATAAGGTAAAGGCCCAGGGGCTGGTATCACCAATAGAGAAAATTAATAATCCGCTCCCAATTGTCACAATGTAACTAATGGTAATAAGGGAATTACTTTTAACATGTTTGGACAATTTTATATACAATAGGGGACCAATTACCAGAAACGCCGCATTGGTAGCAAAAAAATAACTAAAAACCTCTTCGCTCAATCCAAACTGATTAACATAAATATAGGAAGATGCAGAGATAAAAGCCATCATTGGAATGGCCATAATTGTAAAGGTAATGAGAAGAGATAAAAAACCCGGATTTTTTGCGACTACCACCAATCGTCCAATTAATTGAAAAACGCTTCCGGTAGATCGTTGTTCTATTGTTTCTTCCATCGCAATAGCACCAGCAGTAGCCATAAGGCCTGCCAATGATAATGTCCAAAACACTCCCCGCCATGAAGTCAAACTCAAGATGGCCGCCCCTAAAATCGGAGCAACAATTGGGGCAATCATTACCAGGGATTGAACCAGGGCCAGGATAGATTCGCGTTTCCGCCCGCTGTAAACGTCTTTTACTACCGCTGAAGCTACGGCAGTTACTGCACCGCTACCGATTGCCTGTAAAATCCGGAAGATAATGAGATGATAAACATTACCTGCAAACGCACACAAAATACTTGTCGCAGTATAAATGCCCAGTCCTGACAACAAAATTGGTTTACGCCCGCACTTGTCACTCAAAGGCCCCCAGAACAGCGTTCCAACAGCATAAAAAATAAAGAAAAATATCAGGGTCAAATTTACCAGTCCAGGTGCTACATTAAAGGTTTCCGCCATCCGTGGTAATGCAGGAAGATAAAGGTCTGTGGATAGCGGTATAAAGGCACTGAGAAAAGCAATATACAGCACAAACCCCTTCTCCCCCAGAAATTTTTGTTTTTTTGTCTGCATTCCTACCTCCTCCTAATTACAGCCCCAATTTATTGGCTAACACCCCGCAATTTGATATAGTCTCCCCGGTAAAAAGTTTTTCCTAAACCCATGGGTTTATTTTCATTGTTATAAAGTTTCTGCTCGACAACAAGCAAGGCAAGTTCATCATAAATATTTAAATACCTTTTGATTTCCTCATCGGGTATTTGGGCATAAATCATTAATTCTTTCTTCAAAGCAAAAAGCGGCAGGCTTTTGGAAATCATTTCGGGAAAAGTTGCATGCTCAATTTCCTTTTCAACAATAGGCATACCTTTTTGGTATAGCAAGTACTTTATATCATAAGCCACCGGACAGCCATCTGTATAAAATAACCTGCGAATCAAAATAACATTTTTGTTCCTGGTAGTTTGCAATTCGTTAGCCAATTTTTCGTCTGGCATAATAATATTAACTTCAATCAGTTTTGATTTATCAACACTGTTAATGGAGTTGCGCATCTCGTCATAGTAAAGGATATATTTGTTCAGCTCAGGTTTTCGTACAAAGTTGCCTTTACCCGGAATGGAATAAATATATCCTTCATTAACCAGTAAAGCCAGCCCTTTCCGCACCGTCATGCGACTGGCACCATATCTCTTGCACAGGGTTGTTTCCGAATCAATACCATCACCGGGTTTTAATTCACCGCTGAGTATTTTCTTTTTTATATCTTCAACTATTGTGAGATAAACCGGATTAATCATTTTCAGTTTCTCCCTGTCTTTTTTTACTATTAATCCATTCCAGGCATTTTTTTACCGCCAGGGAGGCATCTCTCGCAAAGCCATCGGCACCTATATATTTACATGCATCTTCTGTGAGGTGGTTACCTCCCACTATAAACTTGACTTGCTCTCTGAGTCCCGCAACTGCAAAAGCATTAATTACACCCTTCATCGTATCTACAGTATGGGTCAATACACCGCTAAGACCCACAATGTCCGGTTTGTACTCCTCAGCCTTTTTCAGGAACAGTTCTTCTGGTACATCAACACCTAAATCAAAAACCTCAAATCCATTGGCTTCCAGCATGCCTCTGACAATATCTTTTCCGATATCATGAATATCGCCTTTTACAGTGCCAAGGAGTACTTTACCAATCTTCTTACTCTGTCTTTTGAAATGGGAATTCATCTTATCTAACTCCAGAACCTGCCTGAAAATAAGCCCAGCCATGATCAAGTCTGCAATATAGTAGTCTTTACTCTCATACAGTTTCCCAACCCTGTTCATGCCTTCGTTCATATGGGCCAGAAGTTCTAATGGATCCATTCCTTCATCCAAAAGTTCGCCAGCCAATTCAAGAACCTTTTCTTCATCTAACTGCTCCACATAGTTAATTAGCAAGTCTTTTTTTTGGCTAAAGTCTTTCATAAACCCCTCCACCAAAAGATGAGAATTTTCGGGTTTCGGCTCAGATTACTGGAATGAATCGCTACTGATATTACTGAAATGGCTGATTTTTACCACTCCGCCCTTTTGAATAACACAAAAATCCTGATCATGAGGACCGGTCAAAAGCTTCTTCAAAAACATGATTCCGCCTTCAGCAACAGTCATTTCCAGGTTAAGGTTGTCAGCAAACTCAGCAGCTTTGCTTGCCCATTCCGCCAGATCATATGCTTTTGTGTCAATCAACATTAAATAACGGTAGTGATTTAGCATCTTATCAAACAGTCTTTTGGCCCTCTGTTCTCCATAACGTGTTACAGCGTGCTGGTACTCCTTAAATATATTTTTAGGATTTTCCAGCCAGCCTTTGGTTACGAAGTAGGTATTCTTACGGCGCTCAAATTTCCCACCTGGCTGACTTAGCACCATTGAAATACAGTCATCTGTTTTAGGAATAATTAAATTAGCTGTAGAAGCCTTTAAACCTACCAGTCCGTTACCGCAACAACCATAGGCAAAAAGAATATTGTCAACATTTTCCAGAACGTCGATTTCTGCCTGAAGCTTCGTCCGTAAAAGATCAGGGTCATTATGATAACCTGCATCCACCCAGATAACCGGATAGCTGCACCCCGTTTCACGGATAGCCAAATTTAATTCATCGCGCAGCACCTGGCAGGCAATAATGGTAGAATTCATAATGATCTCCTCGCTAAAATTTTTTGTCAAGAATGTGGGAACAGGAGGCGCCTTAGACGACGCCTCCCTGGTTTCAGGATTTAAATTTACACGCACAGGAACATGATAAAGGCAAACATCATTTCCTCGTAGGTTTGCATTTTCTGAGCCATTGCCTGTGCCTGTTTTTCGTCTATTTCAGGATGTTCAGCCAGATACTGTTCCCAGGTTTTATAATACTTGGAATTCATTTTCCGACCCTCCCTTAATATTTCGCATTGTTCGCCACGTACTCCAGAACTGCCCGTGTGTTCTCAATATTCACACTGTCCGCTGTGATCAGAGCTTTATCAAAGCCAAAGATATAGTTCCCACCTGGCGCCAGGATATCGATCAGCTCTTTGGCCTTGTCGATACACTGCTGCTTGGTACCGGTTTTTAACAACGAGACAGGATACAAGCCGGTAATGATATGCTTTTTGCCAAGTTTTTCTTTAATTAGTTTGGGATCACCATATTCAAACATCATTATTGTTCCTTCAGGAAGTTCGGCCAGATAATCAATAAACCGCATCCAATCATGCTCCACAAAGAGATTTGCCCTCATGCCTACCGCTTTCAATCCTTCGACGGTCTTTTTAAAGGTGGGCCAGTAGAATCTTTCAAAATCCTTGTTACGCAAGTAGGGAGCCATGTGCAGAGGAATAAAAGTTGCTTCGTAGTAAGACGGCTTCGGCGGAGTTCCCATTTTAATCATCCAGGGGGTGACAGCTTCAACAGCTGCTTCTACCTTATCAGGAATCCTTCTAATGTCAATAGTTATATTTTTAAAACCTCTTAACTGGTCGGCGACAAAGTCGAAGGGCGCCTCACAAAACCCGGAGTAGAAGTTAACAAAAGCATAACCGTATTTTTTGATAAGGTTACCATAAATTCTCCCTGCATTACCCATCTCATCATGGAAAGCTTTAAAGGCCTTGGCCAGGACCATAGCTCTGGTTGTCGAATCGGTATCGAGTTCGGAATAGAGCCTGGGCAACACTCTTTCTACAATACAATCAAAAGGCGATTCAATGAAGGCATCATAATCCTCTACAGCCATTCCTTCAACTTCTGGATGCTGAAGAAAACCACTGGAACTCATTACCCAGTTTTTTGCTCCCAAAATCTTATACCAGGACGGGAATCTGAAAGCCATAACAGGGAGGGTATCGGAAATAAAATCCTGACACACTTTGTCAAAAATTTCTTCGAGATCCACAGGATTCCATTGCACTTCTGTTAAATCTCTCCCCGCATACTGAATAGTGAACTCAAGCTGGGCGGAAACGGAAATAGGCACCCTTTTCGGGATCTTACCATCTATTATATCATGAAATAACTGGGTTCTCTCCTGAGACAAAGCCATGGTGTCAGTCATTTTATTTCACCCACCCTTGAATTATTTTTACCCCTTCGGCAGCGTTGTTTGTATAAGCATCTGCACCAACCATCCTGCAAGCATCCTCTGTAACAGGATTTCCCCCAATGATTACTTTAACCTGGTCGCGTAAACCGGCTTCAGTAAGTGCATCCACAGTCTTTTTCATAGAATCGATAGCAAGGGTAAGTACCCCGCTCATTCCTACTATTTGTGGTTTTACTTCTTTTACTTTTTCTACGAAGAGGCTGGCAGGTGTGTCAATTCCCAGGTCATAAACTTCAAAACCGGCTGCTTCAGCCATGCTTTTAAAGATGTTTTTACCGATATCGTGCAAATCACCTTCAACCGTTGCTAAAACCATTGACCCAATTTTGGCTGTCTTACCCCCTCCGAGGACAGGTTTTAAAATGTCAATGGCCGCAGTAAGTAATTCACCGGCAAAAATCAGGTCCCCAACAAAGTATTCGTTCTTTTCAAACAAGTCGCCAACAATAGCCATTCCCTGCTGGCAGGCGTTTACTACCTTCTGTGCCTCTTCCTGGCTGGGATTAGATGCAACAAACTCCTTTAGGATCTTCATTACCTGGTCTTCGTCTAAATCTCCAATCGCCTGGGTTAATGCCTGTAATTCTGTCATCAAAAACAACCTCCTCGTATCATATATTTAGAGATTTAACCTGAACGGTAATATTAACCGTTCATTTTTTGTACCAAATTTGTTCTTTAAAAACTGGAAATTAGACTT